>JAEYNG010000116.1 GCA_023412695.1 Planctomycetota bacterium
CGCCGCGTCCCGCGGCGTCGAGTGCCGCGTCCTCGTTGATGCCGTCGGCGCCAAGCACTTCCTCCGCGGCAAGCACGTCCGCCGTCTGCGCGAGGGCGGAGTCAACGTCGTCGTCGCGCTCCCCGTCGGCATCTTCCGCATGCTCTTCGACCGCATCGACCTCCGCAACCACCGCAAGATCGCGGTCATCGACGGCACGATCGCTTACTGCGGCAGCCACAACATGATCGACGACACATTCCGTGTCGGTTGGATCTGGAAGACGGGCAAGTACATCGACTCCACCATCCGCATCCACGGCCCCGCCGCGGGCGCTCTCGGCCTCGTCTTCCTCCACGACTGGCTCCTCGACGCCGACGAGAAGCTCGAGGACGTCGAGAAGTACGTCCCCGACATGCGCGCCAAGCGCGGCCACACCTCCGCCGTGCAGATCATTCCCTCCGGCCCCGGCCCCGCGCCCGACGCCATCCACCAGGCACTCCTGACCACGATCTACAGCGCTCGCGAAGAGCTGCTGATGACCACGCCCTACTTCATCCCCGACGACGCCATGAGCAAGGCCCTGCAGGCCGCGGTCCAGCGCGGCGTCGCCGTCACACTTGTCATGCCCGCCGACGGCGATTCCTGGCTCGTCGCCGCCGCCAGCCGCGCGCACTACTCCGACCTTCTCGAGGCCGGCGTGCGCATCCTGCACTATCGCGGCGGCCTCCTGCACAGCAAGACCATCACCGTGGACCGCCAGTTCGCGCTCATCGGTTCGACAAACTTTGACGCCCGCTCGTTCTGGCTGAACTTCGAGGTCACCGTCTTCGTCTACGACGACGATTTCGCCAGCGTCATCCGCTTCATGCAGATGAGCTACGTCTCCGAGTCCTACGAGGTCAGCCTCGAGGAATGGCGCAAACGCCCGTTCTGGCAGATCTATCGCGACAACGCCGCGCAGCTCCTCGGGCCGCTGCTCTGACAGATTAACAAGCAGAGCGCTCAGGCTTACGCGCTGACCTTGCTCTTCTCTTTCATCCGCCGCTTGAGCTCGGCGTCCACGAACGGCTGGATCTCGCCGCGCAGCACCTTCTCATAGTCGCGCGACTCCTCGTTTGTCCGGTGGTCCTTCACGCGGTTGTCATAGAACACGTACGAGCGGATCTGCGTGCCCCAGCCCATCTCGACCGCGCCCCCCGTCGCCGCCGCGAGTTCCTTCTGCCGCCGCTCCTCCTCGAGGATCTCGAGCTTGGCCTGCAGCACTGCCAGCGCCTGCGCACGGTTCTGCGGCTGATCGCGGAACGTGTTCGACGTCACCTGAATGCCCGTCGGGATCTGCGTCACACGGATGGCCGTCGCCACCTTGTTGACGTTCTGCCCGCCCGGCCCGCTCGCCCGCACGAACGCGACGATATCGAGGTCCTTCTCCGGGATCGTGATCTTCGTTTCCTCGATCTCCGGCACGACGTCCACCGTCGCGAAGCTCGTCTGGCGCTTGCCCTCGGCGTTGAACGGGCTCACCCGCGCGAGCCGGTGGGTGCCGCGCTCCGTGTTCAGGTAGCCGAACGCAAACGGCCCCTTCACATGGATCGTCACCGAGTCGATGCCCACCTCGGTCCCGAAGATCTTGGAGACCTCCTCCATCCCCCAGCCCATCTTCTCGCAATAGAAGATGTACATCCGGAAGAGCATCTCGACCCAGTCGTTCGCTTCCTTGCCGCCGGCGCCCGCCGAGATGGTCAGGAAGCAGTTCTTGTGGTCATACTTGCCCGAGAGCAGCGACTGCAGCTCGACCTGGTGCATCCGCCCCGGCTCGGCCTCGGACCCCGCGATCTCGAACAGCTTCTGGTCCGCCTCGGCCAGGAGGTCCTTGTCCCCCGACTCCTTGGCCATCTCGTAGCCGATCTTCGCGTCCTCGAAGTCCGCGATCACCCGCCGCAGCGGCTCCGTCTTGGCTTTCAGAACCTTGACCTCTTCCACGATCCGCCGCGCCTCGCCGGGCTTGTCCCAGAAGTCCGCGGCCTCCATCCGGCTCTCGAGCTCGGACTGCTCTTTCAGCTTGGATTCGTAGTTAAAGAGAGTCGCGGATGGTCAAGATCCGCGCCTCGAGATCGGCGATGATGGGCTGGTGGGCGTCGTAATGCATGGGGCACAGTGTAGGAGGCCCCTCCCAGCCCTCCAGACCCGCTAAAAAATTCCATCGCTCCCGCGCCAAACCCCGCCATCCGCGGCGTTCTCCCGTTGTACACCTCTGGAGAACACCATGCACGCCCCCCGCTTCCTCACCGCCCTGCCGATCGCCGCCGCCCTCGCCGTCGGTTCCCTCGCCCACGCACAGGAGGGCGGCCAGCCCGCGCGGCCGCAAAACTCTGACCCGGTTGCGTCGGCTCAGCCGCGCCCTTCTATGCCCGTGATCGACGTCGACTTCAAGGGTGGGACTGTTGCCCAGTTTGTTCAGGCCGTGCAGCAAGCCGCGATGCAGGCCTCGAAGACCCCCGTCAACATCATGGTCCCTGCGGAAGCGCAGCAGGTGGAGCTTCCCCCGATCCAGTTTCGGCGTGTGTCCGCGGAAACCGCTCTCCAGAGTCTGCAGTACGCGTTCGGAGATCGGAATCAGCACACGTTCGCCGCGCGGAACATGACAAGCTCCGGTGACGAGTCACTGACCTTCGCCATCCAGTACGTGGTCGGCCGTACGCCGGGGGTGCCCCAGTCGGCGTTCCCGATGCAGCCCACCATGTCACAGGCGTATTCGCTCCGCGACCTGATCACCGCGCCGCCCAACGCCTCGCAAAGCGACGCTTCACTCAGGATGTCCGCCGACACCGTCCTCGGCGCGCTCAAACTCGCCGCCGAACTCGAGTCGGGCGACAAGCGAGTCGAGCCCACCCAGCTCCTCTTCCACCCCGATACGCAGCTTGTGATCGCCCGCGGCACGCAGGACCAGCTCCGCCTCATCGAGAATGTCATCGGGCAACTTTCCGCAACGCTCGCACAACGCCGCGATGTCGTCGCCAATGACGATGCCCGTCGTCAACACACCGAACTGCAACAGATTGAGTTGCAGGCGCAGATCGACGCCGCCAAGGCCCAGCTCGACAGAGCCCTCTCCGAGCAGCGACCGGCGCAGGTCGAGGTTGAAC
>JAEYNG010000197.1 GCA_023412695.1 Planctomycetota bacterium
TTCGTCCGGTCGCGCAGCGAGATCGCCAGGCGGCGCTGGTCCTGCGTCCCCGGCTGGTCGGCCATGCCGCCGGGCAGGTTCGCGACGATGTACAGCCAGTCCGCCCCCGCGCGTTCCCACGTCCGCCAGATGGGGTCATCCGGCCCGATCTGCACCGGCTCGGCCCGCTCAGGGCCGAAACGCACCTGCAACGCGCGGCCGGCGACGCTCCACCGGACCTCCGACCCCGGCATCCAGTACGACGAGATCGACATCTGGTCCCACTGACGCCGCTCGGCATCGGTCAGGCCGACGATGTCCACCTGAATGGTGGGGCGCATCCGCGACTGCACCAACGTGTCATCGAGCCCGACCACGACGTTCTCGCGGCCGGACGAGGAGCATCCGCACAGCATGGCGATCGCGACCAGCATGAACACGATTAGGAAGCTTCGCATGTGACAAGTTCCGGGGAGGTGTGGATGCAGTTTATCCACTCGTGCACACGTGTGTTCCGGCTGATACAGTGGCGCCCCGCGCCGGCGGGCCCGCCGCACGGCCAAGGAATCACGCATGAACCGAATCCTCCTGGTCGGCCTCGGTCCGCTCGGGCAGTTTGTCGCGAACGACGCCGCCCGCCGCGGCGTGGCAAGAGTCGTCGCAGCCGTCGATATCGACGCGCGCCTCACCGGCAAGCCCGTCTCAGAGATCGTGCCCGAGTGCGGGTTCGCGGCCCCCGTGCACCGCTCAATGGACGATGTCGCCAACTGGGGCGAGATCGACTGCGCGGTCGTGACAACGTCTTCGGACCTTGCGGCGTGTGCCGACACCTTCCGCGATTTGCTGGCACGGGGCGTGAGCATCGTCAGCACGTGCGAGGAGCTGCTGTTTCCATGGCTTCGGCACAAGGCGCTTGCCCAGGAACTGCACGACCTGGCCGTCGAGCACGGCGCGCGGCTCATGGGCACGGGCGTGAATCCCGGGTTCATGATGGACGCGCTGCCGGTCGCGGCGACGGCGGTGTGCAGGCGGGTGCGCGCGGTCAAGTGCTGGCGCATCCAGGACGCGACGA
Source organism: Planctomycetota bacterium (assembly GCA_023412695.1). Taxonomy (GTDB): domain Bacteria; phylum Planctomycetota; class Phycisphaerae; order Phycisphaerales; family UBA1924; genus JAHBXL01. The sequence goes on from JAEYNG010000197.1 coordinate 1,052, forward strand.
CGCGACGGATCCCGTTTCAGAAGAAGATCGGGGCAACGCTCGACGACGCCGCGTTCGACGCGCGCGTGAAGGACGGATCGCTTCGGCACGTGGGGCTGGGCGAATCGCTGCACTTCATCTCGCACTACCTCGGGCTGGGCGTCGTGAAGTGGGAAGAAACGCTGAGCGCGGTGAAGGCCGAGAAGGACATGTCCTGCGGGCTCGGGCCGATCCGCAAGGGCTGCGCGGCGGGTGTGCGGCAGACCGCGCACGGCTGGAACGCTGCGGGTGAAGAGGTGGTGACTATGGAGTTCCAGGCGGCGATCGGGCAGCCGCACCCGCACGACCGTGTCGTGATCGAGGGCGAGCCGCGGATCGACCTGCGGATCGAAGGCGGCGTGCACGGGGACATCGCGACCAGCGCGATCACGCTGAACGCGATCGACTCGCTTCTCGCTGCCGCGCCCGGCCTGCACACGATGGCGACGGTGCCGGTTGTTCACTGCACGGCTGCGATGCGATGAGCCGTCCACAGAGGCCTCCGAGGCGCACACAGCGACACAGAGAAGAAGAAGCCTTCGGCGGCGTCTGTTTCCGGCATTTAACGAGTTGCGCTTGGAAGCTCGATGACACTGAGCGGGAAGATACTCTCCTCCTCTGTGCCTCCGTGTCTTACTTTGTGACCTCTGTGGACCTGCCTTCGCGAACGCCTATACCGCGCGGCAATTGTCGCCTTGCGCCGTCAACCACGCGATTCCAGTCAAATGCCGGGCCGGGGTCGATCTTGTTCTGCTGGATGTGAAAATGCCCGAGCAGGCCGCGGTAGTCGGCGAGTTGATCGGCGGGCAGGACATCGGTGAGCAGGTTGCCCTCGGCATCACGCGGGTAGTCGCACGGCATGTTGGGGAAGATCGCGCAGAGCGCGGCGGTGAGCTTGGTAAGCGAGTCGTACTGCTCGGGCGTGAGATCTAACTGGACGAGTTCAGAGCCCTGGATTACGCCGCGGACGGGCTCGGGGCGGGCGGGACGGCCGACAAAGTTTGGCGTGCGGACGCCGCCGTCGCCCATCGTTTCGGGGAGGGTGATGCGCAAGCCGCGGTCGTCTTGTGCGTACCACCGCTGGAGCGTCGCCGGCAGCGCGTCGCCCTCCGCGCGGTACGCGCCGATGTTGGCGATCTCGATGCCGATCGAGCGGTCGTTGCTCGTCGTCGCGTGCCAGGCGCGTTCCTTGAGGTCGAGCGTCTGGTAGATCGTGCCGTCGATATCGAGCATGAAGTGGATGGACAGGCCGCGGACATCGTGCAGCACGCGGAAGCACTGTCGCGATGTGCCGCAGACGTCGTAGTGGATGACGAACTGATCGACGACGCGCTGGAGTGTGGGGAGGTCCCACCCGCCGCCGCGGATACGCTCGAACTCGTCGAGGCTGAGCGGGCCGGCGCCGTCGTCGGTGAGATCCTTGGCGAAACGCACGCCATAGCGAGCGGGTGTTTCGGGGCTTCGGCCGGCCGCGCCGGGCGGCGACCACGCGGCGTCCTTCCACGGCACAAACCGCCGCTCGGTGCGGTAGGCGTCGTACCCGCCGGGGTCGGTCCAGAGGACCACCGGCGCGCCGGTGTGGAACAGGCGGCCGCAGACCATGATCTCGTCGCCGCTGCGGCGGTGCTCGGTGCCCGGGCGCGTGCAGGCGGGGAGGAGGGTGAGGAGGATAAGAAGGACGAGGGTGCGCATGCCGTGCAGGTTACCAAGGCCGCAAAGCGAACTGAATCGGCGGAACCCCCGCGGTCACGCGGGGGCGCGCCCGGAGGATCATGACTGGTCCATTGCAGCAGCAAAGCTAGGTGCTTCCGCTGTACACTCAGCCTGTGGCGCGACCGTGTAGCCAAGGCGAAACGAAGGCACGAACCAACTGGCCGCTGGCGTTCTACATTACGTTTCGGACATACGGCACATGGCTTCACGGCAACGAGCGTGGCGCTGTCGATCGAAAGCACAATCGTCTGGGCGATCCGATCGTCGAGCGGGTGCCTTCACTGTTGTCGCGGCGAGAGGCGTCATTGCGGCAAGACGCGATGGTCCTGACCTCCGAACAACGCGAGTGTGCGGATCGTGCGATGCGTGAGACATGTCGGATTCGGAACTGGATGATCCACGCATTGAATGTCCGAACGAACCATGTGCACATCGTCGTCACAGGACAGGTGGAGCCTGGGCGCATCCTCGGAGATCTGAAGCGATGGTCAACGCGCGGCTTGCGTGAGCAGAGGCTCGCCGGTGCTAATCGCCTGGTGTGGGCCGAGGATGGGAGCAAGCGGTGGCTGTGGGACAGCAAGGCGGTGGCGGCAGCATGTGAGTACACGCTGAATGGGCAGTGAGGCGCTCACTGAGGAGTGTCTTCACCTCCCGGATTCCGACGCAACCGGCGCGCCCCCGCGTGACCGCGGGGGTTCCGCAAAGGCCAGAGCATCACCACGGTACTCTTCTGGTACATGCCCCCCAATCCACCCACCCC
>JAEYNG010000023.1 GCA_023412695.1 Planctomycetota bacterium
GTCTTGGAGCCGGAGCCGTTGAGTCGCTCGGCGTCGAGACGGACCCACAGCTTGCCGGGCATGAGCGGGACGCCGTCGATGGGGACGACACGGTCCACGATGACCTGCACGTTGTTCTGCTGCCCACCGCCGGCGCCGCCCCCACCGCCGCCCGCGCCGTTGCGGCCGTTGCCGGACATGTCGTCGTCGGCGTTGCCACTTGATTGTGGAGCGCCGCCCGCCCGCGAGCGGTCGATGCGGCCGACGACGAAGACGGGGTTTCCGGGCTGGACGGTGTCGGCGAACTGCGCGTAGCGGTCTGCGAAGAGGACGACCTCGATCGAGCCGCCCTGGTCTTCGATCGGGACGATGGCCATCTTCTGGCCCGCGCTGCGGCCGGTCTTGACGATGAGCGTGCGGACGGAGCCGATGAGGCCGGCGAGGACGACGCGGGAGTCGTGCGGGAGGGCCTTGGCGGCGTCGCACCCGGCGGTGACGAAGACCTTGGTCCACGCGCTCCACTCTTCGAGCGGGTGACTGGAGACGTAGAAGCCGAGGATCTCCTTCTCTTTCGCGAGCGTTTCGCTCTCGCTCCAGGGGGACGCCTTGGCGAGGAGCCCGCCCTCGCCCTTGACGGTCTTCGCGCCGGCGTCGTCGCCGCCCATGAACAGGCCGCCCTGGCCCGCGGCCTTGTCCTGCGCGACCTTCTGCGCGGCGGACATCGCGGCCTCGACGCTCGTGGTCATCGCGGCGCGGAGGGCGCGGCCGTCGGGCGGGTGGAGCGAGTCCATCGCGCCGCACTTGATGAGCGACTCGAGGGTTGTCTTGTTCAGGAGATTGGCGTTGCCGCCGCCCCCCCCACTGCCGGTACCGTTCGCGGCGGACTGGGCGGCGTGGATGGCGAGGCGGGCCATGACGCGCTCGCAGAAGTCGAAGAGGGAGGTGAATCGCTTGGGGGCCTTGCCGTCGCCGCCCGTGTCGCGCTCCTCGACGATCGCGGCGATGGCCTTGTCGCCCGCGCCCTTGATGGCCTTGAGGCCGAAGCGGACGTGGCCGTGGAGGGCATCGCGGGGCGCGCCCTCGTCGAAGACGACGCTGAAGTCGGCGCGGGACATGTTGACGTCGGGGGGCCTGACCTCGACGCCGACCTTGCCGTTGATGAAGCGGGTCTTCTTGCAGTCCTCGACGTAGGGGATCCAGTCGGCGACCTTCTGGGCCTGGCTCTCGTAGGTGAGGAACGCGGCCATGTACTGGTTGGGGAAGTAGGTCTTGAGGTAGGCGGTCTGGTAGGCGACGATGGCGTAGCCGGTGGAGTGGGACTTGTTGAAGCCGTAGCCGGCAAACTTGAGGATGAGCTCGAAGAGGTCCTCGGCGGCCTGCTTGGTGAGGCCCTGCTTCTGCGCGCCGTCAACGAACTTGGGTCGCTCCTTCTCGATCTTGTCGTGCTTCTTCTTGCTGATGTTCTTGATGAGCGTGTAGGCGTCGCGGAGCTTGATGCCGCCCAGGCCGTGCACGATCTGCATGACCTGTTCCTGGTAGACCATGACGCCGTAGGTCTCGGCGGTGTACTGATCGACGATCGGGTGGACTCGCGGCACCTCCGCCTGGCCGTGCTTGCGGCGGTTGTAGTCGGGGATGAGGTCCATCGGGCCGGGTCGGAAGAGCGCGTTGGCGGCGATGAGGTCCTCGAGGCGGTCGGGGCGCATGTCCACCAGCAGGCGGCGCATGCCGCCGGATTCGAACTGGAAGACGCCGGTGGTGTCGGCGCGCTGGAAGAGCTCGAAGACCTTGGGGTCGTCGTAGGTGAGGCGTTCGAGGTCGAGGGGGTGGGCACGGAACGAGCCGCGGTCGTCGGCCGCGGGGTGGTATTCGTTCGCGCGGCCAACGGCCTTCCAGATCTCTTCCTCGCTGAGCGTCTCGCGGATGAGCTTCGTGGCGCGCTCGATGACGCTGAGGGTGCGGAGGCCGAGGAAGTCCATCTTGAGGAGGCCGACCTTCTCGCAGGTCGGGCCGTCCCACTGGGTGACGATCTCGTGCTCGGCCGCGCCGGACTGCTTGTAGAGCGGGACGATCTCGTGGAGGGGCCGCGTGGCGACGATGACGCCGGCGGCGTGGACGCTGGCGTGGCGGGCCTGGCCCTCGATGGTGCGGGCGTTGTCGATGAGGGCGCGGAGGGTGTCGGCCTCGGCGCGCTGGCCGGGGGGGAGGTTCTGGTGGAGCTTGTCGATCGCCGCGCCGTCGCCCTCGTAGATCTTCTTGAGCTCGGGCTCCTGCTCGAGCGCATCGTCGAGGGTGATGTTGAGCTGCTCGGGGACGAGCTTGGCGACGCGGTCGGCGACGGGCAGGGGGATGGCGAGGACGCGTGCGACGTCGCGGATGGCGGCGCGGGCCTTGAGCGTTCCGAAGGTGATGATCTGCGCGACGTGGCCGTACTTGCGGCGGACGTGGTCGATGACCTCGCCGCGGCCGTCCTGGCAGAGGTCGATATCGATATCGGGGTATTCGGAGCGGTCGGGGGCGGTGAAGCGTTCGAAGAGGAGGCCGTACTTGACGGGGCAGGCGTTGGAGAGGCCGAGGACGTAGCCGACCATGGTGCCGACGCCGGAGCCACGGGCGTTGGCGGGGCTGCCGCGCTGGCGGCCCCAGTTGACGAAGTCCCAGACGATGAGGAAGTAGGCGGAGATGTTCTTGTCGCAGAGGATCGTGAGCTCGCGCTCGAGGCGCGCGCGGATGTCCGCGCTTGCGGGGGCGTCGGTCTGCGGGCCGTAGCGCCAGATCACGCCGGCGTCGGAGAGCATGCGGAGGGCGCGGTCGCACTCGGCCTTGGCCTGGGCGTTGATCCTGGCGCGGTCCTCGGCGGTGGCGTCGTCGTCGAAGCGGAGGGGGACGACCTCGAACTCGTCACAGTAGGCGGCGAACCAGGCGGTGAGGTCGCCGCCGAAGCGGGGCTCGTCCCACGCGGGCATGTTCGCCCACTCGTCTGTCTTCCGGCTCTTCGAGGGCTTCGCGTCGGCTGAGGGCTTGCGCGCGACGCGGACCATCGGCGCGTGGTTCTGGCCGATCGGGGGCTTTGCGCCGCCGAGGGCGCAGCGCGCGGCGATGCGGAGGGTGTTGTCGAGCGCCTCGCGGCCGATCTCCTTCCAGTCGCCGCCGACGTACTGCTCCTCGAAGATCTCGCGCATCTCGGCGGGGGACTTGACGTAGAGCTCCTCGGGGTAGCGGAGGCGCTCGGCGTCGTGCTTGACCTTGCCCATCGAGATGCAGATGAGCGTGTCGTGGGCGTCGTGGTCCTCGGCCTTGAGGAAGTGCGAGTCGTTGTCGCAGACGAGCGGGACGTTGACCTCGCGCGCGAGGCGGACGAGGTGCTTGTTGATGGCGTTCTGCTCGTGGACGTGGTGCTGGAGCTCGACGTAGAAGCGGCGGGTGCCGAGGTGCTCTTCGTTGCCGCCGAAGGCGTCGCGGTGCCAGATTGCGCTCTCGAGAGCCTTCTCCCACCACTTGCTGTCGCCGGTGCGCTCGAAGGCGAGCAGGTGGTCGCCGATCTCGCTGCCGAGGTGGCCGTTGATGGCGATGAGGCCGTCGCTGTGCTTGGCGAGAAGCTCGCGGTCGATCCGCGGCTTGAAGTAGAAGCCGGTGAGGAAGGCTTCGGAGCAGAGGTAGACGAGGTTGTCCCAGCCCTTCTGCGACTCGGCGAGGAGCACGAGGTGGTACCCGCCGTCGGAGACGCCGGTGTAGGTGCGGTCGCGGCGGTTGCGCTCGGGGGGCGTGACGTAGGCCTCGACGCCGAGGATGGGGACGATGCCGGCGTCCTTGGCGGTCTGGTAGAAGCTCGCCGCGCCGAAGAGGTTGCCGTGGTCGGTCACGGCGACCGACCACATGCCCAGCTCCTTGACGCGCTTGACGAGCTTGTCGACGCGGTTGCCGCCGTCGAGGAGGGAGTACTCGCTGTGGAGGTGGAGGTGGGCGAAGCCCTTGCCGAGGTCCTTGGGCGTGCCGTCGGGGTGGAGCCACTGCGCGAGGGGGCTGTCGGGCGCGACAAGCCCGGCTGCGCCGCTCGCGCTGTCACCCTGCTTGGACTTCGACACATCCGCCATGACCGCTCCGCTCTCGTGCCCGCCCCCCTGTACCCGCACTTCGCATCGTCCGCCCGGCGCGGGCATCCGTCAAGATGAAAACCCCGCACGGACGCGTGCGCCCGCTCCACCCACTTCCGGCGTGTGTATTACCTGCTTCATTTTACGTGCCCGGGTGCAGGTGCACGACGGGCAAACCGGTTCGGCGGGCGATTTCTTCGGCGAGCGAGGAGCGGTGGCAGTCCTCGGGCCTGGCCTCAAGGCACACGAGGACGCTGGGACGCTCGCGGATGAGGCGGCAGGCGTGGTCGACTTCCTTTGGAACGGCGGGGAGGAGGCGCGTGCGGTAGTCGCGGAAGAGCTTTGCGCGTGCCGCGGGGCCGCCGTCATCGAGGCCTTCGCGGAGTTCGGAGGCGATGCCAAGAGCGGGAAGGTGGACGTAGTCGATGCCGACGTGTTCGCAGCTGTGCTGGAGGGTGCTCTTGTGGAAGCCGAAGCGGCGCGAGAAAGGGTTGCGACGGACGTCGATGAGGCGCTCGATGCCGGCGTCGAGGAGCAAGGTGAGGAAGCGTTCGAGGGAGAGGCCCTCGTAGCCGGCGGTGTACGCCGCGGGCGCGGCGGGCTTGGTGCGGCGTGGTGAGGCGAAGAGCTCGGGCGCATCGTCGGGAGTGGTGCGTGCGCGGCGGGGCTTCTCGGGGCGCTTGGCCTCGGCGCGGCCGGAAGGGGTGAGGGCGAGGCGGGCGGGCGCAGGTTGGCGGATGTAGCCGGCTTCGATGAGCGCGGCGAGCTCGTGTGTGAGAGTGAAGGAGACGGGGCCGTCGCGCGCCTGGACGAAGTCGTATCCGGGTGAGCCGGGGCCGGCGATGCGGCCGCGGGCGTTGATGACCTGTGCGACAATGGCGTCGGCGGGGGCTTCTTCGCCCGCCGCGAGCAGGAGCTTGAGGATGCCCCGCTGGCGGTGCAGCATGACGGATCGTACGGGCCGGGCGGTGCACACTACACTGCGCCCATGATTCAGCTCGGCGTGAACATCGACCACGTCGCCACGGTGCGCCAGGCTCGCTATCGCCACGGCGCGGGCGGGGGGAGCGCGGGGAGCCCGGACTTCGGCGAGCCGGACCCGGTGCGCGCCGCGCACGAGGCGGAGCTTGGCGGGGCGGACGGCATCACGGTGCACCTGCGCGAGGACCG
>JAEYNG010000352.1 GCA_023412695.1 Planctomycetota bacterium
AGTACGAGGTGGGCCGCGGCATGTGGCAGGCGTTGAACGAGGTGAAGGCGCCTGAGGCACAGCGCACGAAACAGGTGGCGATGCTGGCCGAACAGGCGACTCAGGAGCTGCTCGACGCGGCGCGGCGGGCCGAGCTGCAAAGGAAAGTGGACCCGCGTCTGTGGTTCCTTGCGCTCGGCGAGGGCGTGATGCCGCGGGCGGGGCTCGACGCTTCGCTGCGGCTCGAGATGGAGTCCTGCAACAACCTGGTGCAGCCGGAAGCCCGGCAGATCGCGGCGCAGGCAGGCGTCGAGCTCCAAGCCATGCGTAGCCAGCGCGATCAGGGCGCGGAGTCGCTTCTGAAGGCGGGTTATGCCGCGGAGGAACTCGAGCAGGGCGTCGTGGTGACGGTGCTGGTGAGCGGGACAGGGGAGGATGTGCTGTCGCAACTGCGGTCGGCGGGGCTGGAGATCGAGGATGTGCAGCCGCGGGCGAACGTGGTAGTCGGACTGATCCCGACGGGCAGGCTCGCGGACTTCTCGTTGCTCGAGTGCGTGCGGCGGGTGGAGCCGGTGCCGGCGGAGTGAGTTCTAGATTGAGCCGCGGGTGATTGAGCCGCAGATCAGTACGGAAGGTAACCTCGCGCAGAGACGCGGAGGCGCAGAGCGAAGGCGGCTTCGGATTCGATGCAAGGGGCGGCTACCCCGTCACGGTTGCGGGACGGGCGTTGACGCCGTGCTGGCCGTTCACGCGTAGGGGCGGCTTGCTCCACTTGGCGCGGAGCCAGTTCATGGCCTTGAGAACCTTCGGGCGCGCGGCGAGCTTCTTCTCAAGCCGGTACTTGCCCGGGATGTCCAGGAGCATGAGCCCGACGATGATCATCAGAACGCCTTGGCCGGGCAGGAGGAGCATTGCCAGGCCGGCGAGGAACAGGAAGCCGCCGAGGATGTTCTTGAGGACCTTGAGGGCGAGGCCGCGGTGGTGCTCCGCCGGCGGGCGCTTCTCGTGGGCGAAGTAGTCCTCGGGCATCCGGATGATGAGGATGGCGGCGGCGATGATGCTGCCGAAGAACATCACCACGGAGGCCGCCGTGAGCCAGATGGCGAGGGTCTGGTTGTCCTGGAGCCAGTCGAACATGGTGAGAGGATGATTGGGAAGGCTGAGGCGGAGGATTCGGCGGGGATGAAGTTTGTATCATCCTGGCATGACGCGGCGGCGGGCAAAGCGGATCGGGGCGTGGGCGCTCGCGGCGGCGGGCGTGCTCGTGCTGCTGGTGTGGGCGGCGAACGTGCCGTTTTACTCGGGGGCGTCGGTCGGGAACCACTTCAACTGGCGGATGGAGCACGGGCGGCTGCGCCTGCGTTGCGAACCGCGGATCTTCCGCGAGACGTTCTACGTCGGCATCAACAACGAGGGGTTGAAGTTCGCACCAGGCTGGCGCATCGACGCGTGGAACAGCTGGGAGGTGGTGATGCCGCTGTGGCTGCCGCTGGGCGTGTGCGCCGGGTTGTCGGCGTGGCTGTTCCGGACGTCGCGGCCTGTGCGGACGGGGTGTTCGAAATGCGGGTATGACTTGACAGGCTTGCCGCGAGGAGCGGTGTGCCCGGAGTGCGGGGGCGGACGCGGGAAGGCGGGTTTGGCGGCTGGAAACGCGCCGAGCAGGCCGGGGAACGAGCCCAATGTCGGTGTGTCGGAGTGAGGCGGGCACGCGCCGGCCAAGGCCGCCATGCACAGTGCGCGGGGGTACCATTCGGGCATGAGCACAGCCACCCATACCGGTTCGTCCGTCAAGCCGTCCAACTCGGGGTCCGCCACGCCGAAGCGGATCTTCAACTTCTCGGCGGGTCCGGGGTACCTGCCGGAGAGCGTGATCAAGCAGGCCCAGCAGGACCTGTGGGAGATCGACGGGACGGGGATCGGCATCGCCGAGCACAGCCACCGCGGCAAGCTGTTCGATCGCGTGCTGGCGGAGGCGGAGGCCGATTGCCGCAAGATCGCGAACATCCCGGCGAACTACAAGGTGCTGTTCCTGACGGGCGGCGCGACTTCGCAGAACTTCATGGTGCCCGCGAACCTGCTGCCGGACAACGGCGCCGCGGCGTACCTGACGACCGGGTACTGGGCGGAGAAGAGCTTCGAGGAGAGCAAGTTCTACTCGGGGAACGTGTATGAGGGGTGGGACGGGCGCGGCTGCAAGCACGACCACTGCCCGACGGACGCGGAGATCACGTACAAGGGCGAGAAGCCGGCGTACGTGCACATGTGCTCGAACAACACGATCTACGGCACGCAGTGGCGCAACGCGGACGGGACGTTCCGGTATCCCAAGATGCCGGACGCGAGCGTGCCGCTGGTGTGCGACATGTCGAGCGACATCTACAGCCGGCCGTTCGACGTGTCGAGGTTCGGGCTGATCTACGCGGGCGCGCAGAAGAACCTGGGCGTCGCGGGGACGACGATCGTGATCGTGCGCGAGGATCTGCTCAAGCCCGTGCGGAAGTTGCCGGTGATGCTGCGGTACGAGACGCACGCGAAGGACGGCAGCCGGCACAACACGCCGCCGGTGTTCCCGATCTATGTCAGCGGGCTGGTGTTCAAGTGGATCCTGGCGCAGGGCGGGCTGGAGAAGATGCTGCAGGCCAACCTCGCGAAGACCAAGCCGATCTTCGACATCCTCGATTCGTCGAAGTTCTATAAGGGTCACGCGCGGCCGGACAGCCGTTCGCCGATGAACATCACGTTCCGCACGCCGAATGAGCAGCTCGACGAGCTGTTCGCCAAGGAGGCGTTCAAGCAGGGCATGGATCAGCTGAAGGGCCATCGGGCGACCGGCGGCATCCGGGCGAGCACGTACAACGCCTTCCCGGCCGCGGGGTGCAAGGCGATGGCGGAGTTCATGCGGGAGTTTGAGCGGACGCACGGCTAAGAACGCCAGCGGCAGGATTACGAAACTTGCGAGGGAGACGCTTTCGGGCGTCTCCCTTTCTTCTTGCCCGTCCTCGGATGGACGGCGACCAGGGGCCGGGCCGGATCGGCGCGCACCCTCGCACGGGGATTCTGCTACCATGGCGGCTATGCACGTGCTCCTGGATGGCGAAGAGATTCGGGTCGAGCAGCCGACGGTCGCCGCGGCGCTGGAGGCGGCGAAGCGCGAGGCGGAGCGCCGGAAGCGGGTGGTGATCGAGGCGTCGATGGACGGCTCGCCGATGGCGGACGCCTGGCTCGAGTGCCCGCCGACGGAACCGCGGCCCGGCGCCGAGGTGCGTTTCGTCTCGGCGGACCCGCTTTCGCTGGTGCGGGTGACGTTCCTGGAGATCGCCGAAGAGCTTGGCACCGCGATGACGAACCAGGAGGCGGCGGCGAGGGCGGTGCAGACGGGCCGGCTCGACGAGGCGATGCCGAAGGTCGCGGCGGCGCTGGGGGTGTGGCAGAACGTGCGGGAGGGCGTGATCAACGGAGCGACGCTGCTGGGGATGGACGTCGAGACGATGACCGCGCCGTCGGTGGGCAAGGAGACCGTGGGCCAGCACATCGAGGCGCTGGCGAAGGCGCTCGGGGAGCTCAAGCGAGCGATCGGAGCGTCGGACTGGCCGGGGGTCGCCGACGCGCTGGCGTACGACCTTGCGGACCAGGCGAAGCGATGGCAGGGCGTGATGAACGCGCTCGCGGACGAGGTGGGGCGGCGGAGCTATCAGTGAGGAAGATCTGCTGAGGGGAGAAAATCGTGCCGCCGGGGCCAACCAAGACTCAACAGAGAATTGACGCATTGATGGATCAGGCGAGCGCGGCGCTCGTCGAGCGGCGGTACTTCGCGTGCGAGGCGCTGGCTTCGGATGCGCTGCGGAAGGCGATCACGGCGATGGACTTTGACCGCGTGGCGCGGATCGTGCTGCCGCTGCAGGAGGCGAGGCGACAGATCCGGGATCTCGCGGCCGACACGGGGGAGATCTGCGTCGTGGACGGGGAGTTGCCGAGCGGCGATGCGCTGAAGGCGGGGATGTACATGATCGCGCCGCCGCGGGTGGGCGTGGATGGGCGGATGCTGCGGGAGGCGGCGAACCGAAGAGAGGTGCCGGTGATCGTGCTGGTTCGCGAGCCGCTGACGCGGGCGGGACTTTGGCCGGTCGTGGCGGTGGGGCCGGTGACCGTCCGTGTGCGCCTCAAACCGCCTGCGGACGCGGCCAAGCTGGTGGCCGGGGGCACGGGGACAAGGAAGTCGGGCGCGAAGAAGGGCGCAAAGGAAGGCTACGGCGAGACAACGGGGCTCACACGGGAGTGGGTCCTGGCGGCGTGCGAGGCGCTAGGGGACGCGGCGATCGAGTCGATCCCGGACGGATTGACCGCGGCGGGACGGGTGCTTGCGCTGGCGGAGCGTCTTGAAGCCGTGCCCGACCACGAGAAGCTGCACCAGCGACTAGAGGAAGCGGCACGCGAGGCGGCGCGCACGCCGGTCAAGCGCGGACAGATCACGGCCAAGGCCGCGGCGGCGGCCGCGCTGCTCGAAGAGGAAGACGATTGACGGTCATGGCCGCCTAAGAGGCGGTGAGGATGCTGCGACGATGAAGGCCGTTGTGCAGCGTGTCAGCGAAGCGGCGCTCCGGGTAGGCGACCGTGAAGTTGCGGCCATCGGTGCACCGGGCGGGCTGGTGGCGCTGGTCGGGCTCGAGGAGCACGACACGGCGGAGGACCGGCGGTGGATGGCCGAGAAGATCGTCAACCTGCGGATCTTCCCTGATGATGCAGGAAAGATGAACCGCTCGGTGCTCGACCTCGGCGGCGGGGTGATGATGGTGCCGAACTTCACGGTCGCCGGCGATGCGTCGAAGGGGCGGCGGCCCTCGTTTGACAACGCAATGAAGCCCGAGCGTGCGCGCGAGGAGTTTGCGTTGTTGTGCGCGGCGGTGCGGGCCGCGTGCCCGCGCGCGGGGCAGGGTGAGTTCGGGGCGCACATGCACGTGTCGCTGGTGAACGACGGGCCGATAACGATCCTGCTGGAGTCGCCGCGGCCGGGCGGCCACGGGTGATCGGCCCCTCTTCAGTCGGGAACTGCCCGTGTCGATAACCAGCCAATCGGTCGTCTGTTTGGCCGGGAGCGTGCTGGTACGGAGACATCGCGATGCCGAAGTTGCAGTTGGGGGACGGAGCCGCATCGCGAGGCGGAGGGCGAGCCGAGGACGTCTCCACGCTCCGGCTATCGCCGATGGAGATCGAGCGGCTGAAGCGCGAGCTGGACGCGACGGGCGGCGGCGCGGTGAACGCCAAGCGTGCGTTCAAGCGATGGCCGTTCGAGTGCAAGTCGATCCGGATGGAGCTGCAGCACCCGGGCGGCGCGGCAACGACGCTGGCCTACGTGCCGCGGAACATCTCCCGCGAGGGGATCGGGCTGCTGCACAGCTCGTTCGTGTACACAGGGACGCGCTGCGTGGTGTTCCTGCCGCACCCGACGCGCGGGCAGGTGGCGATCCCCGGCGCGGTGACACGTTGCCGGCATTTCAAGGGCAAGATCCACGAGCTGGGCATCAAGTTCGATCAGCCGATCGACGTGCGCGAGTTCCTCGGGCTCGACGGGACCGAGGGATGCTACATGCTCGAGAACGTCGCGCCCGATACGCTCGCCGGCGGGGTGCTGCTGATCGAGCCGGGGGAGATGGACCGCGCCCTCGTGCGGCAGCACTTGAAGGACACAAACCTGACCGTTACCGCGGTTGCGAGCGCGGCAGAAGGCCTGAATCGTGCCCAGGAGGGATACGACGTCGTGCTCTGTGCGCTCGAACTCCCGGACGGGGACGGGCTGGAGCTGCTCTACCAGCTCCGCAGCGCGGGGATCCAGACACCGTTCCTGCTGCTGTGCTCGTCGGCCGGGACGTCGGGCGTCCGCGAGCGCATCCAGACGCTGCAGCCCGAGGGGGTGATCTGCAAGCCTGTGCCCTCGCAGACCTTGCTCTCGGCGATCGGCGAGCTGCTGCTGGGCCGCGGCAAGGACCTCGGGGGCGGGGGCGCGGCGATCTTCTCGTCGCTGTCGCCGAAGGACCCGCTCGCGGCCCACATCCCCGAATACATCAAGCAGCTGCAGGCGATTGCGCAGCGGCTGGGCGAGTGCGCGGGGAAGAACGATCTTGGCGAGTGCTCGCGGCTTGTGTTTCAGATCCGCGGATCCGCCCCCACGTTTGGTTACTCATCGCTGGCCGAAGCGGCGGAGCAGGCGCACAACGCGATCAACGCGACGCAGAGCCTGACGGACGCGTCCGCGGGGATCCGGAAGGTGATCTCGATGTGCTACCGCGTCAAGGCAAGGCGCCTCGCGGCGTGAACGGCATCAGCGGCCGCGATACTCCGCCGGCACTTCTCCGTAGTCCGCGCGGATGATGCTGCGAATGCCGCCGCGCCCGCGCCAGTTCGTCTCGATCTGCATCCAAACGGGCTTCAGTACGGACGCGAGATGATCGCGGATCGTGCCGGTGACGGCCTCGTAAAAGATGCCCTCGTTGCGGAAGGACTGGTAATAGAGCTTGAGACTCTTGAGCTCGACGCAGCCGTGCCCGGCGGCGGGCGTTCCGGGCCGGGCGGGTTCGTAGCGGAGCGTGACCGTGCCGAAGTCCGGGTGACCGGTCTTTGGGCAGGTGGAGGTGAACTCCTCGGCGATGTGCTCGATGACGATCGGCCCGGTGCTGGGCGGCGTGGGGATGGTCTCGAGGAGCTTGACGTCTGGCATGTCCGATCGTATGGGCCGCGATGGACGAATTCCGGCGAGCTCAGCGGCCGTAGCGGGTCAGCAGGTCGATGATCTGCGGCTGGTTCGGATTGAGCTGCAGCGACCGGCGGAGCGAGGTCAGCCCGTCCTCGCGAGACTGGCTCTCGGTGCGGCCCGACCAGATCCACGCGTTCAGGAGGCAGACGCCTCGGCCGTTCAGTGCCGGGTAATAGTCCTTGTCAATCGCGAGGGCGCTGTCGAACGCCGTCCGGGCCTCGTCGTACTTGCCGGTCTTGAACTTCGCGTAACCAAGGCGCTCCCAACTCGCGGCCGAGGGCTCGACGCGGTTGACCTGCTCGAGCGCGTTCATCATCTCCTCGTAGCGGTCGAGCTTGCCAAGGCTCTCGGCGAGGTTCATGAGCAGCGCGGGTGTGAGCTCCATGAGCTCGGTCGCCTGCTGATACTCCTGCACCGCGGCGCGGTGGTCGCCCATCGCGGCGTAGATCGCGCCGAGGTTGAAGCGCGCGGGGCCATCGCGGGGCGAGAGCTCGACCGCGCGGCGGGCGTACGGAAGTGCAAGGGTGTTCTCGTCGAGCTGGTAATAGGCGGTGGCGAGATTCAGGTTGGCGCGGAAGTCGTCGGGCTTGACGGCCAGCGCCCGGAGGTACGCCTGCACCGCCTCGCTGACACGCTCCAGCAGGTGGAGCATCAGACCGTGGTAGTACTGCGCATCGAAGTTGCGCGGCTGTGTCCGGGCGGCGTTGGAGTAAGACTCTTCCGCGCGGATGTACTCGCCGCGGGTGCGGTAGATGTCGGCCATGCCCATGTGGGCTGAGACGAGCCGGGGGTTGACCTCGATGGCACGGGCGAACGCGGCGAGCGCGCGATCAAGGTCGCCCTCACGCACCGCGGACTCGCCGGCCACGAGGTAGACCTCGGCGGTGCCGCGCGTGGTGACGGGCCGCTCCGGGCGCGTTGACTCGCGGTTCGGGAGGACACCCGCGCAGCCGCCGAGGGTCCCGGCAAGGAGCGAGAGAGTGGCGAAAAGCAAAGTGGTCGAGCGTGCGGCCTTGTGTGCGTGCATCGGCATTCTCTACGGACAGCCGCGGCGGCCATGCCGCGACATGGGAAAGGTCAGGGTGGGAGGATACACCAACCTCAGGACGCTTGCTTGCGGGCGGGTGTTCGGGCCGGCGGCTTCACTGGTGCGGACTTGGGTAGAAAGGTGCGCAACTTCCGCAGGTTGAGGGTGTCGAACGGCGTACCGGCGTCGTTCTCGCCCTTGGGGGTCTCCATGATCATCGGACGTCCGCCGAGGCCGGGATAACTCAGCACGGCCCGGAAGCCGCACGCACCGATGGTGCCCTTGCCGATGTGGGCGTGGAGGTCGCGTTTGCTGCCGCAGGCGGCCTTCGAGTCGTTGAGGTGCAGGACGCGGACGCTGTCAAGGCCGCAGGCCGCGGCGAGCCGGTCGAGCGCATCGCGGGCGCCCGCATCCGTCGAGAGGTCGTACCCGGCGGCATGGGCGTGGCAGGTGTCGATGCAGAACGCGACACGCTCGGGCCGGCCGGTTCGGTCAACTATGAGCGAGCGGAGGGCGGCGAGTTCCTCGAACTTCGCGCCGAGGTTGGAGCCGCTGCCGACCGTGTTCTCGAGGCAACTGACAGTGGCAAAGCCGCGGGTGCGGGTGAAGATCTCGGCGTAGGCCGCGGCGATGCGGGCAAGACCCGCCTCCCGCGTCGAGGTGGTGAACGCGCCGGGGTGGTGGACAAGGAACGGGATACCCAAGGCCTCGCAC
>JAEYNG010000408.1 GCA_023412695.1 Planctomycetota bacterium
CGCTCGACAAGCCCTACCGCCAGCGCATCTACCGCCTCACCGAGAACGCGGACCACACCTTCACCGCTGCGGTCTTCGCCCTCCCCGAGCCCGCGCAGCGGTTCGCCGGCGCGCACCGCGACCCCGCCAAGCTCGCGTCGATCACCCCTGCCCAACTCGAACACAAGTCCGGCTGCGACATGGTCATCACCTGGCACCACTGCCGCGAGATCTTCTCCGGCTCCACCACCGGTACCGGCTGCGAGAGCACCCTCAACGGCGCGGCCTACGCCACCAGCGAAGTCAGCATCAGCCCGTATGGACTCATCACCTGGGACCGCGGCTACGACGCCGACGGCAAGCTGGTCTGGGGGCCCGAGACCGACGGCTACGCCTTCGTGAAGGCTTCGAACTGACCCAGCATCCCGCGCCATTCGCCGTAGCGGTATTCAATCCCGTGGCGCTCATGTATCGCCCGGATCTCCGCGAGCAGACGCTCGCTCAGCTCATGCTGCCACTCCTGCGCTGACCTATCACAGAAATACACCCTGCACCCCAGCGGCTTGATCGCGTGGACCGTGCACAGGTTTCCCTCCTGGAACGGACATGCGCCTGCGGCCGGCGTCGCGCGTCCGCGCATGACCACCGGCAGCGAGTGAAGGCTCGACACGACCGTTTGCTCCTCGCCATCGCGCACGCGTCGATCTTCCCGCAGCTTCCACACCGTGTACGCGGCCTCCAGCCCTGTCACGTACAGCAGGTGCCCGGTCTTCTCGAAGTTGCAGCACCGCCCCGACGCCCAGCACGCCGGCCCTCGCGCGGCGATCTCGCCCGCCGCCGCCGCGTACACCGCCTCCAACTCCGCGCGCACGCCGTCCCGCCCCACCGCCTCTATCCACCCGCTCACCAGTTGCCGCGAATCATCCCGCATCAGATCTCGCACGCGTCACGCTGCACACGGATCTCCACCAGCGTGTACTTCTTCCCTTTGTCGATTCCGGGGCACACGCGCTTGGCTCGCTCCCAGGTCTGGCGGCTCTTGATCACGCTCGGCCAGAACGGCCATGTCCGGCACTGTGCCGGCCGGTCCTCGTACACCCCGCACACCGCCTTGCCCGGGAACTTTTGCCGGTCAAGGAACTCGCAATCCAGCCCCTTCTCGCTCTTCTTCTCCTTCA
Organism: Planctomycetota bacterium; assembly: GCA_023412695.1. GTDB lineage: Bacteria > Planctomycetota > Phycisphaerae > Phycisphaerales > UBA1924 > JAHBXL01. Next base: position 1,158 of record JAEYNG010000408.1, read on the forward strand.
GCGACCGCCCCTCGCTGGTCATGTGCGTGTGCCGCTTGGCGAACTCCGCCGCGCTCATCCCCAGCCGCTTAGCCAGGGCGGCGATCTCCGCGTCCGTTACCAGCACGTACCCCTCCGGCCCCGAGCAGCAGTTGCCGCACATCGTGCAACCGAAGCTCAGCCCCGTCCCGTCCCGGCCGTTCTCCGGATCAGGGATCGCAAACCACTCGCGTGAATCGCCCGCAACCTTGCTCACTGCTCCGCCTCCGTGCGCCCCTCAACCACCTTGAACACCACCAACGTCTGATCGTCCGCCCTTGCGCGGCTGCCCGTGTGCTCGAACAACGCCGCGTGCACGCTATCGACGACGCAATCGGGCTCGCCCGTGCACCGCTCCAGCGCCGCGTCCATCCCCTCCGTCCCGAACATGCGCCGCTGCGCGTCGAAAGACTCCGTGATCCCGTCGGTGTAGAGCACGACCGTCTGCCCGACCTCGAGCTGTACCTCGTGCTGCGTCAGCCGCTCGGCGTCAGAGATCCCCAGCGGGATCCCCCCGTCCCCGTCGAGCGTGCTCACCTCCCCCGTCCGCGTGTCCTTCAACCGCGGCGGCGGGTGCCCCGCACGTGCATACGTCAGCCGACGCGTCGCTGGGTCATACACCGCGAACACCGCCGTGACGAAGCTCTGCTCCATCTCCGCCGCGACCAGCCGCCGGTTGGCATACTCAAGCACCGCCGCGGGCCCGTCGCCGAGCCCCTCGTGCGCGTGCAGGATCGCGTGGAGCATCGCCATCACCGTCGCCGCGCCGGGGCCGTGTCCCGCGACATCGGCGATGAGGATCCCCCACCGCCCGCCGGCGAGCTCGAAGAAGTCGTAGTAGTCGCCCCCCGCCTGCTCGCTCGTCAGATAGCTCGTCGCGAACACCAGCCCCGGGATCTTCGGGTTGGCCTTGGGCAGCAGCGCCTGCTGCACCCGTGCGACCTCCTCGAACTGCGCGTGCAGGCGCGCGTTGAGCTTCCGGATCTGCTCGATCGACACGAGGTTCTTGGTCATCGAGCCGAACAGGTTCACCTGCAGGAGCTGCTGCTCAAGGTCAGACTCGGTGAACCCCTCCGGGTCGCGCTTGAACTGGAATACCCAGTTCATCACCTTCCCGCCGTCGAACAGCGGGATCGCCAGGCACGACCGCATGTCGGCGAACTCGTCCCCGAGCACCGGGTCGTTGCGCAGGTCAACATCCATGAGCAGCCGCGGCAGCTCCGCCGCGATCGCTTCCCCCAAAAAACCGCCCCGGTGGGCCGGCAGCCGGTCCCAGTTCTTCCACGGGTCGCGGATCTGGTGCTGGAACGGCCCGCCCGGCTCCGCCGCCCGCCCTCGCCGCGTGATCTTGTACTCCCCCGCCGACATGTTCCGCACGGATACCGACACCATCCCGTCGATCGGCCGCAGCTTGCCGATCTGCGCCCCGAACGCCATCACGGCCTGCTCCGGCTCGGTGGCGCGGCTGACCTCCTCGAGCATCTCGAGTAGGATCGCAATCCGGAGGTTCTGCGGGACTTCCAGTTCTGGCACCGGGAATAGTAGGAACCCGGTTCCTCACCGCTCGCCAAGCGCTCCTCACTGATCACCGCTGTTTCAAGCCCCGCACGCCCCCTCCACTGCCCGCCGAATCTCCGCCGCCTTCGCGCACGCCCGCTCCCCCTCCTCCGCGATCCGAGCCCGCTCCGACTCATCCATCAGCAGCGGCAAATTCACCTCCACGTTCCACCAAGCGCTCCTCGCCGCGGCCTCCGCCAACACCGCCGCGATCGCCAGGTCCGAGCGCAGGTACTTGTTGCTCCGCCCGCACAGGCTCTCAATCAGCCGCAGAAGATCCATGCTCAACGCCATCGCGGCCCGCGGCACGGACACCGCCGCCACCGCCGCGCCTGGCAACTCTGTCGTACGCCTCGCGTCCCCCTCCGGAAGCTTCTGCAGCTCGTTCACGAGTGCGTATGCCGCCGCGTCTTCATCCGCCAGCCTCAGCATCATCTGCCGCGCCCGAGCCAGCGACGCCGCGCTCTGCTGCAAGTGCTCCTCGTGGTCCGCCAGGTTCTTTTTCCCGAGGCTGTACGCAACGACCATCCCCGCCAGGGCCGCCGCCGTCGCCCCCGCCATGCACGCCGCCGCACCGCCCCCCGGCGCGGGCGTCTTTGCCCCAAGCTGCTCCAGGAACCCGCTCACCGTCATCTCGCCGAACGCCGCCATAGCCACACCTCCAGTC
>JAEYNG010000036.1 GCA_023412695.1 Planctomycetota bacterium
ACGCGGCGCAGCCGCGCCGGCACCGACCGGGTGTTTCCCGACACGACGACCGCCAGCCGACCGGTCCCCGCGAGCTCGAGCAGCCTTGGCTCGGAGATCGCCTCCCCGTCCGCCGCGAGACCCGGTCCGTCGATGCTCGTCGTCGACGCGAGTGCGCTGTAGTCGGCGTAGGCCGCGAACGCTTCCGCCTGCGCGAACGGGTTCGTCGGATCCGGCGCCGTGTTCGTGTCCTCCGGCGATTGATCGTTGCGGGCGAGCGTGTCCGACGGCCGCGTTGCGCCCGGGCCGCCCGTCGGCCAGTTCTTGATGCCGATGTACGTGCCCCACACCCCGGAGCCGATCGCCGCGAGCAATAGCGCGGCCGCCGACAGCCGCCGCACCCATGCGCGCTCGAAGAAGGTCGCCAGCGGGTTGCGCCGCTCGATCACCGTCGCCGTCGCGGCGACAGGAATACTCCCCGCCTGCACCGGCTCGGTGAGCGTGCGCAGCGCCTCCTGCTCCAGCCGAATCTCGACCGCCTCGATGATCCCCGCCGGCGCACGCACCTGCTCATCGAGCACGCGCAGCGTCGCGCGGTCGCCGCGCATCCCCGCGAAGAAGCTTGCCAGCTCCGGCTTCGCGGCGATCGCACGCCGCAGCGCGGCCTCGCGCTCCGGCGGCAGCGGTCCGCCCTCGCACAGATCGGCAAGCTCGGCCTCGGTGAGGCCCGTCGCCGCGAGGATGTGCTGAAGAGTGCCGCTCATCCGTTTGCCCGATCCCTGTTCATCGCCGCAAGCCGTTCTTCCACGCGTTCCCGCAACGCCAGCCGCGCCCGGAACAGCCTGCTCTTGACCGTCCCGCTGGGGATCTCCAGCACGATCGCGACCTGGTCATACTCGAGGCCTTGAACATCCCGCAGCACCAGGATCGCCCGCTGATCTTCGGGAAGCTCCTGGAGCGCAAGCGAAACGGCACGCTGCCGCTCATCCTCTTTGACGCCCGAAGACCCGGAAAGTTCCCGGCCTTCGCCCGCCGTTCCAATGCCCCGAACGGATTCCGTCTGGGACGCGTCGAAGTGCTTGTGCCGCCGGAGTTTCTGGCCGCGGAGCCATGACAGACAGACGTTCATCGCGATCCGGATCATCCACGTGCTGAGCTGGGACCGCCCGTCGTACGTGTCGAGGTGCTGCAGGACCTTCACCATGGCGTCCTGCGTCAGGTCGGCGGCAGCCTCGCGCCCGGCCATGCGCAGGCACACCGCGTACAGCCGGTCCTGGTGATGCGATAGCAGCTCCCCCCAGGCAGCGCGATCCGAGACGCCGTGCTCGCGGATGCGTTGGAGCAGCGCGGCCTCTCGCGCGGCCCACTCGGCGGCGGCCGGGTCGGGGCGGTCAGGCCTCGGCGGCGGGTTCGATGCGCCCGGTATCGACATGCACCCTCGACGTGTCCACCCCGTCCCGCCCCGCCACCACATCCTATCGACGCCTGTGCGATCCGCGAGTCACACAAACCCGGTTGCCAGCGCGACGACCTCGGGGCACGCCTCGCCGGCCGCCGAAGCCAGGCGCTCGGCGTCCGCCCCATCGCGGGCGATGGCGAACATCGTCGAGCCGCTGCCCGTGATGTGCACGGGGACGCGTAACCGTTCGCGAAGCGTCGCCTGCATGATGGCCAGCCGGGGCTCAACGTCGCACGCCGGCGTAGCGAGGTCGTTGAACAACGCGGCCTGGGCAAGCCCTGACGCGGGCGTTGCGATCAGCGCACGCACATCGTGTTCGCGCAGCGGCCCCGGCGCGGTCCGGTCGAACGCCTGGTACACCGAGCCGGTCGGACACCCAAACCGCGGGAAGAAGAGCACGAGGTGCCCCGACAACCGCGCGAGGCGATCGATCCGCTCGCCGAAGCCGGTGACCAGCGCGGGCCGGGCGGCTTCGCCCTCATCGTCTATGAAGAAGGCGATGTCGCTCCCCAGTGTCATCGAGAGGTCGCGCAGCTTGTCACGCGAAAGCCCCAGCGAGAAGAGGTCGTTGATGCCGACAAGCGCGGCCGCGGCGTCCGCCGAGCCCCCGCCCAGCCCCGCGCCCACCGGCGTCCGCTTGACGAGCAAGCCCTCGATCGGCAGGCCGCGGTTCACAGTTAGTTCGAGCAGCCGGTGCGCCCGGACCGCGAGGTCCTTCTCGATCGGCCAGTCGATCGGGCTCGGGCGGGGCGCATCAGCCGCCCATGCGACGGACCAGCGCGATGCGTCGGCGTCGCAACCCTTCGTCAGCGTCAGCTCATCGTGCAGCCCGACGCACGTGAACCACGATGCGATCGGGTGGTATCCCTTCGGCGGCGCGGCCGGGCCGACCGCCAGCGCGAGGTTGATCTTCGCGTGCGCACGCAGGGTAATGCTGGTTCGGCCGCTCATCAGCGGATCGTAGAACCGGCGATGCTCAGTGCGCACCGGCCAGCGCTGGCGCGGCGTGTGTGACGACGCCGGACGCAGGCTCGGCATAGATCCGGTGCACGTGCAGACCCAGCGATTCGTACACCTCCCGCCGATTCCAGATCGTCTCGGCGTGGATGTACGACGAGATCACAACATCCGTCGCGCCGGTGTTCCCCGCATGCGCGGGCGAAATGACAGGCCAGCCGAGGAACTGCGTGCCCCAGCGCTGCTTGTCATCATCACACAACGCGACGATCTCCGCGGGCGAACGCGCGAGTGTCGAAGCAAGTTCGAGCGTGTGCTGTCCTGCGCCGTGCAGCACGATCCGTCGCCCCGTGAGCGATTCGAGCAGCGCGGCCAGTCTCTGCGCGGCATCGGGGCCCGTGCTCCCCGAGCGGCCCGGCTCGGTGCGCGACGAGCTGAACGCGCTCGGCCAGTCCGTCCGCCACCAGCGCACTTGGTCCGTCGCGGCCGCGTCGATCAAAACCGCGACACGCTCGACGTGCACCTCGAGGCTGAAGTGCTCTCTCGCCGCCGCCCACGCCGCCTGCGCCATCGCGTCGCGGTCCGACGCGAGGAATCGCTCGACGCCGTCGGCCACGTGACCCGCGGTGGTCGTCTCGTCGTCGCCGGGAAGCGTGCTTACGAACACCGCGCTCTGCCCGTCGGCCAGGCCGCTCGTCGCGCCGGAGTTCGCGCTCGTGATGATCGGCACGCACCCGTGCGCCATCGCCTCGATGCGGCTGATGCACAACCCCTCGAACCGTGACGCGAGGACGAACGCGTCGGCCTTTCGCAACGCATCGACAATCGCCTCCGGCCCGGCGGAACGCACGCGCTTCACCTTCGGGCGCGTCGCCAGCAGCGAGTCGAACTCCGCCGCCGCCGGCCCGTCGCCGATGACGGTGATCTGGTGGTCGATTCCGCGGCGGGAGAGCTCGTCGCTCAACAGCGCGATCGCGCCGATCCGCTTCTGGTGGTGCTCGATCCGTCCGGTGTACACGAGCCGCAGCGGCCGGCCCGCCAGCGGCTCACGGGCAGTGGGGGGCGTCGGGGGCACATCCACCCCGTGCGGGATGGTCGTGATATCCGACTCGCGCCCGGGGAACATGACCTTGAGCGTCGAGACGTACCGCTCGTCGATCGCGACGAACCTGGAGATGATCGGCTCGTAGCGCCGCAGCACCGCGGTGTCGTAGTCGGAGTCGGCGTGCTGCCACGCGAGCACGCGCAGCGTCTCGGCCTGCGTTGTGCACAACGCCGCCGCGATGCCGTAGGAATCGCCCAGGATGTTCGGCGACAGCACCACCGGCCCGCGGGTGTGGCCATACGCGGCCTGGGACAGGTCGCTGATCGCGCGCCGATACGCCGGCAGGTACGACGCGAGGTCGCCGTTGCACCCGCCGATGTGCGGCCAGTTGTCCGGCATGATGCGGACGACGCCGGGGTGGAACTCGATCTCCGCGGCGGGCTGTCCCTCACCGCGGGGATGCACGACCATCCCGACGACCCGCCCACGCGCGGCGAGGCCGTTGGCCAGCCGGACCGCCCACGTCGTCACGCCCCCCAGATCCAGGCCATGGGGCAGGCTGAATAGCAGGGGAGCGGCCGGAACGGAAAGGGCGCGTCGCATGTCAAGGTGGATCGGCCGAACCGCGCGCAGACGGCCCAGTTTTGGTGAGCCCGCGCAAAGGTCGCCGATAACCGAGGCGGGACGTTGCGTGCAAGGGGATCGCCGGTGCATGGTCCGCAGGGAACACCGCAAGGGGTAGGGTCGAAGCCGCCGGTGGTGGCGATGGTGCAGTTTGCGCGCGAGACTGACCACTTTGTGGGGGTAGACGCCGCACTCGCCGCGCAGAGCATCCGCGCGGTGCGCGTGAATGAATGGGAAATCGAGGACCTTGATCTGGTGGGTCCATCGTTGGTCGCGGTCAAGGACTGCGAATCGCCATTCTCGATCGCCGCATTGGGGTGGGCACGTCGCAAGGGTGTCCCCACGCTCCTCTTAATGGATGGGGTACTCGAGTATCGCAATACGTTCGTGAATCCGGATGTGCCCCCCCAGTTTTTGCGGCCCGCACCGGTGGATGTCGTCGCCGCCGCGGGAGAGACAGACCGG
>JAEYNG010000060.1 GCA_023412695.1 Planctomycetota bacterium
CGGACGGAGCGACCAACGGGACAACGAACAGCGCGGCGTCAACCGCCGGCGCATCGGCCCCCTCCGGCTCGCTGGTCGAACTCCTGCGCTACGCGCGCCGCGCGACACCGCCGGGGCTGCGCACCGCGCTGCGGCCGATCGTTCGGCGGGTCATCCCCGAACGTGCGCGCCGACAGAGCTGGGAGCCGGACCTGACCGTCTGCGACAAGTGGGTCGGCAACCGCCACACGATCAACGACGACGGCACGCTGCGGCACTTTTTCTTCCTCTGCGGGTGCTACAAGTCGGGGACCAACTGGGTCCAGAACCTGCTGAACCTGCACCCGAAGATCGACGTCGTCGGAGAGTTCCACTTCGACGTGCTGACGCGCGCGGTGCAGCACCTGACGAACACGACGTGGTTCCTCGGCAACCAGCCCAAGCTCTCCGAGGTCGCGATCGACGCGAGCGAGGCGATGATCCGCCGGATGATCTACGCCGGGACGCGCGGCAAGCCGACGGCGACGTGGCTTGGCGACCGCACGCCGCACGCGGCGGTGCCGATCATCCGGGGCGCGCCGCAGATCTACATCCTGCGCGACGTACGCGACGTGCTCGTGTCGTGGTCGTTCCACCACCTTCGATTGAAGGATCCGAACCTGGTTGCGGACCAGTTCAAGGCCAAGGCCGCGGTGATCAATCCGCAGTTCCAGGCGGACCCGGACAACTTCAACCCCCTCGACGGCTGGCTCGGCGACGAGGCGTGGCTGCGGTTCCACGCGCGGCAGTGGGCCGAGATCTCCCGCATCTCGCGTCACAGCATCCCGAGGCTGCGAGACGAGGGCACCGATGTGCTGGAGGTCCGCTACGAAGAGATCCACGCGGATCTTGATGCGCACCTGCCGCGGCTGTACAGGTTCCTCGGGCTCGACCCGGCGGAAGCGGAGCCGCCGTCCACGAAGACCAAGACGCTCCCGGGGTTCGATCGCGAGAACCGCAAGAGCTTCTTCCGTAAGGGGGCGGTCGGGGATTGGGAGAACTACATCGACGACCGCATCCTGCGGATCATCGAGTCGGAGGCGGGGGAAGAGCTTGTTGCAAACGGCTACGCGCTCGCCGCGCCGCCGCCGCCCCCCCCGCCCCCGCCGGTGGTCGTGATCCCGCCACCCCAGACGCCCTCCGTGCCACAGGTCGTGGGGGAGCTTTTTTCGCCGGTAGCACCCATGATCAACATCCCGACCCACACCCCCGACGGCCGGCCGTACAAGGCGTTCTTCATCAGCGGGCACATGCGCTCCGGCACGACGTGGATGCGCAACCTGATGAACCTGCACCCGGACATCAACACGCAGTCCGCGGGGCCGCTGAAGCTGCTGGCCCGCGCGGTGGCGGAGGCAAAGAAGGCGACGTGGCTGACCAGCTCGCGCGACGACATGCCGAAGGTGCTCAACCAGCTCTTCATCCGCATGGGGCACGACTACACGCTCGCGCTGGCTCGGTACAAGCCCGATGCGCAGTGGATCGGCGACCACACGTCGGGGCACCTGCAGCCGATCATCCCCAACAGCCCGCACTTCAACATCATCCGTGACGGGCGCGACGTGCTGACGTCGTGGACGTTCCATCAGCTCCGCATCAAGTTCCTGATGGGCGAGCCGTACAAGTCGATGATGGCCGAGCTCACCGACGAGTTCCACAAGGACCCGGAGTACTTCGTCAAGAACCCGCAGCGGCTGTTCTCGGTGGAGGCATGGGTCCGCTCCGCGGCCCGAGGCTGGAAGCAGATCGTCATGGCCGACCTGGCGATGATCAAGCGCATCCAGGACGGCGAGTTCCCCGGGACCACGGTCTGCCCGCTCCGTTACGAGCGGTGCATCATGGAGACCGAGGCCGAGCAGACGCGGATGTACGAGTTCCTCGGGCTCGACCCGGCGAAGGCGGCCAAGCCGTCTGCGGAGACGAAGACCGCCGCGGGCTTTGAGAAGTCCAACCCCATGTGGTTCTACCGCTCCGGGAAGATCGGGGACTGGAAGAACTACGCGACGGACGACTTCAAGAAGTGGTTCAAGGAGGAGGCGGGGGAGGCGCTGGTCGCGACCGGATATGAGCAGGACCTGAACTGGTAGGCTGCCACGCGCGGCCGCCGCGGGCGTGATTGAGCGGCGGCGGCGGGGTGGGGGACAGGCCGAGACTGCCAGAATGACGGTCCGGGGTGGCGGCCCAGCCGGGCACGCCCTTTGCACTGTGCCTGCACTCAACGATCCCCGAACAGAGGAACCCCCATGGCCACGAAGCAGATCATGTTCGACGACCAGGCCCTGATCGAGATGAAGAAGGGCGTGGAACGGCTGGCGAAGGCTGTCAAAGTGACAATGGGCCCGACCGGGCGCAATGTCATCATCCAGAAGTCGTACGGCGCCCCGTCGGTGACGAAGGACGGCGTCTCGGTCGCGAGGGAAATCACCCTGCCGAGCGCGTTCGAGAGCATGGGCGCGAAGATGGTCAACGAGGTCGCGAAGAAGACCGCGGACCTGGCTGGCGACGGCACGACCGCCGCGACCGTCCTGGCCGAGGCGATCTTCAACGAGGGCCTGCGGGTCGTCTCGAGCGGCGCGAACCCGGTGCAGGTGCAGCGGGGCATCAACGCGGCGGCCGAGGCCGCGGCGGCCGCGATCGACGAGATGGCGGTGAAGTGCAAGGGCTTCGAGGATTACAAGAAGATCGCGACGGTGTCGGCGAACCACGACGCGCAGATCGGCCGGCTGATCGCCGAGGCGATCGACAAGGTCGGGGCGGAGGGCGTGGTCGAGGTCGAGGAGGGCAAGTCCGCCGAGACGACGCTCGATTATGTCGAGGGCATGCAGTTCGACAAGGGGTACATCTCCCCGTACTTCATGACCGACCCGAAAACCGCCGAGTGCAACCTCGAGAACGCGCTCGTGCTCATCCACGAGAAGAAGATCGGCAACCTGACGGACCTGCTGCCGCTGCTGAACAAGATCGCGGTGGCGAACCAGCCGCTGCTGATCATCGCCGAGGAGGTCGAGAACGAGGCGCTGGCCGCGCTGGTCGTGAACCGGCTCCGCGGCACGCTGAAGATCTGCGCCGTGAAGGCCCCGGGCTTCGGCGACCGCCGCAAGGCGATGCTCGGCGATATCGCCGTCCTGACCGGCGGCACGTTCTTCTCCGAGGACCTGGGCCGCTCGCTCGAGTCGATCGAGCTGTCGGAGCTCGGCCGCGCGAAGAAGGTCACGGTCGACAAGGACAACACGACGATCATCGAGGGCGCGGGGAAGAAGAAGGACATCGAGGCGCGTGCGGAGCAGATCAAGGCCCAGCACGACAAGTCGACCAGCGACTACGACCGCGAGAAGCTGATGGAGCGGCTCGCGAAGCTGACCGGCGGCGTCGCGATCGTGCGCGTCGGCGGGGCGTCCGAGGTCGCGATGAAGGAGACCAAGGACCGCGTCGATGACGCGCTGCACGCGACGCGCGCGGCGGCCAAGGAGGGGTACGTCCCCGGCGGCGGCGTTGCGCTCGTCCGCACGGTCGATGCGATCAAGAAGGCCCAGGGCAAGGCCCGCGGCGACGAGAAGTTCGGCTTCGACATCGTCTCGCACGCGGTCGAGGCTTGCCTGAAGCAGATCGCCGAGAACGCGGGCGTCGATGGCGACCTGGTCGTCGAGAAGGTGAAGGACGGCAAGGGGAGCTTCGGCTACAACGCCGCGACCGACACCTACGGCGACATGGTGAAGATGGGGATCATCGACCCCGCGCTCGTCGCGAAGACCGCGCTGATCAACGCCGCGAGCGTCGCGGGGCTGATGCTGACCACCGACTGCCTGATCGCCGAGCTGAAGGACGAGGCGGAGACGGTGACGGGCGCGGTGGCGTGATCGTGGCGCGGGCATTCTGCCCGTGACTCTCCCGACAACTCCCGAGCCCGTGGCCGAAAGACCACGGGCTCGATTCACAATCTCGCGGCCCCTGCCTTTATACGACCGGCATCCTTGATGAACGTGTAAGGCCTTCATGCCCTCCACCCAACGCGACTATTACGAGGTCCTCTCAGTCGAACGCACCGTTGACGGTGAGGAGATCAAGCGCGCGTACCGCCGCCTCGCGATGAAGTATCACCCGGACCGCAACCCGGGCGACGCCGAGGCCGAGGCCCGCTTCAAGGAGTGCGCCGAGGCGTACGAGGTGCTCTCGGACCCGGAGAAGCGGGCGCGGTACGACCGCTTCGGGCACGAGGGGCTCCGCGGCGGCGGCGCGGCAGCGCACGACTTTTCTCGCATGGATGTCACGGACATCTTCTCGATGTTCAGCGACATCTTCGGGGGCGGCGGGGGCGGGTTCGGTG
>JAEYNG010000121.1 GCA_023412695.1 Planctomycetota bacterium
GGTCCTCACGGGGCTCGAACGTATCAACGGGACGGGCGGTCAGTTGGCCTGAACGGTCTGGAACTCCGCCAGCGACTCCTCGACCAGACGCTGCTGGTCCTGCGGGCGGATCTCCTTCTGCAGGATCTTGGAGGCGATGGAGGTGGCGAGGGTCGCGGCCTCGGTGTAGATCTCGCCGAGGGCGGCACGCTTGGCGGCCTCGATGTCGCGCTTGGCACGCTCACGCATGGCGTTGAGCTCGGCGTCGGACTTGGCCTTGAGGTCGGCGGCAATGGCCTGCTGCTGGGCCTTGGCGTCGTCGAGCATCTTCTGGGCCTCGGCGCGGGCCTGGGCGAGGCTCTTCTCGTACTGCTGCAGGGCCTCCTTGGCCTGCTGCTGGGCAAGCTCGGCCTCCTCGATGGAGTCGCGGATCTTCTGCTCGCGATCGCCGAGGACCTTGCTGATCTTCGGCCAGACGGCGACCTGCAGGAAAGCCGCGGTGAGGGCGAAGACGACCAGCGCGGTGATGCCGGTCGCCATACCCTGCTTCGCCGTGGGGATCGCGCCGACTTTTTCGTGCGCGTGGGTGTGATCGTCGTGCGCACCGTCCGCCGGCGGGTCGGCGAGGACGACGGTCGAAAGCGTGAGAACCGCGAGAACGGTCAGGATCACTCGAACGGGCTTCATGCACAAGCTCCGGGGGAAAGGCGGGGTCTTTGACGAAAGCCCGCCGCGGCGTTTCGGCCTCGGCGGACGTGAGTTCTTCGATCAGCGATCAGGCGTTCGCGAGGAAGCCCGCGGCGACGGCGAAGAGCGTCGCACCTTCGATGAAGACGGCGAGGATGATGGCGGCGGTCTGGACCTTGCCGGCGACCTCGGGCTGGCGGGCCATGCCCTCGGTGGCGCCCTTGCCGATCAGGCCGATGCCGATGCCGGCGCCGAGGACGGCCATGCCGCCGCCGATGACCGCCAGACCCTTGCCCAGCGACGCGCCGCGACCGGCGACGTCGATCGCCGTGGCGGTGCCCTGCGCGAGCGCCGGGGAGGCGGCGACGGCGACGGCGGCAGCGGCCAGAACCTTGTTCACGATGCTCTTCATGGTGATTCCTTTGATCGAACTTGCGCGGGTGGTTCGTACCCCCGGCCCGCGGCCGGGGAATGGCCCGTCATTCACGCGGAGACGTTAGTGTGCGTGCTCGTAGCCGTGGGCGTGGGCGTGCCCGTGCTCATGCCCATGCTCATGTTCATGATCGTGGTGGTCCATCAGCGAGATGAACACGATGTTCAGGAAGGTAAAGACGAACGCCTGCATGAAGGCGACGAAGATCTCCAGGAGCATGATGCCGAAGCCGCCGAGCACGCTGATGAGCGTGACCGGGCCGCGGATCACCCAGCTCTGGCCGACGACCATCGCGGCGAAGCTGAAGAGCGTCGCCAGCAGGATGTGGCCGGCGGTCATGTTCGCGAACAGACGCAGGGCCAGCGCGAACGGCTTGATGATGATCTGGCTGGCGAGCTCGAGGAAGAAGATGATGATGGAGGCGGGGAAGGGCGCGCCGGCGGTCATATGGCCGAAGTAGCCGACGATGCCGAGCCGCTTGATCGCGGCGGCGTTGAAGAACACGCCCGCGATGATCGCGAGCACGCCGGTGACCCAGATGTTCTGCGTCGCGGTGCCGCCGAAGAACAGGGTCGCGTGGTCGGCCTTGGCGTCGTCGCTCACCAGGTGAACGATGTCGAGCAGGGGGAAGAGGCCGAGCAGGTTGTTGACGAGGATGAAGAAGAAGATCGTCCACAGGAAGGGCATGAGCTTGTTGGTGCGCTCGCCCAGCAGCGGCCTCGCCACCTCTTCACGCAAGTAGACGCAGATGACCTCAATCATGTGCGCGAAGCGGTTCTTCGTGACGTAGCGGCTCGAGCCCTCGGACGCGGGGCCGGTGGCGATCTTGCTTGCCGCCCACCAGCCGAGGCCCATGAGGATGAGCATGCTGAGGACGAGGTTGCCCTGGTTGCCCGACCACAGCCACGTTCCGTCCGCCGAGATTGCGCCACGGTGGACGTGGTTGTACACGTGCGCCGCCGGATCATCCGCTGCCAGCACCGAAATGAAGTTCATCCGTTGACACTCCCCGGGACGTCGCCCGTCGGGTTGAATGCGTTTTCAGTCTTCCCCGCCCGCACCGTCCGCAGCCGCTCGCGGCGGGACAGCAGCCACACGGCCGCGCCGGCCTCGGCGATCAACATCACGACCGTTCCGATCAGCAGCCCGTAGACCGCCGGCTTGCGGGCAAGGCCCTGGACTTCGATCAGCACGAGCATCGCGCCCAGCGCGCCGATGGTGCGCAGACCGGAGACGCCGAGCACGGCGAGGCCCCAACTCTCTGCGCTGATCAGAGGCGGCCCGATCAGCGGGACGATGCTCATCGCCGCGAGCAGGCCGAGGGCGATGCCGACGCCTATGAGGACGTCCTGGCCGCCGCCTGCGCCGCTCGCCGTCGCGAGGCCGGTGAGGACCGACGCGACCGCGCCCACGCCGCACGCGACGGCAAACGGGACACGCGGAATCGGGGCAAGCTCAGCCGGCAAGACCGTCTCTCCACATCGGACCACACGCTCCGGTTTCACAGCCCGGGACGGGGGGCCGGAGTGTAGGTCCCTATTCGGGAAAGGGCGAGCGCGCCCGGCCCGCTCAACCGTTCCGACCCCCCCGCCGGGACAGGGCATCCTCCCGGTTGCTGCGCTGGATGATCCGCACGGTCGCCGCGAGGAATCCGACGGCAAGGCCGATCAACAGGCCGTACGGAGACCACCCTTGCCACCGGTCGAGCAGGTATCCGAGGAGGCCGGCCGCGCCGATGGTGAACAAGAAGTCGAGGCCGATGGCCAAGGCCTTGCCAAGCTCACCCATGCCGGAGAGCGCGGATCCGCCGTTGCTGACCGGCCGGGGACGATCGACCGGTTTGCGGAGGACCTCCGGGATCTCCGGTGGCCTGGGGGGCTCGCGCCAAGCCGGGAGCTGCTCGACCCGGTCGGGCAGGCCGGGCTCGGTCTGATCACCTTGCGGCGGGTCGTCCGGCGTCCGGTCGTCGGGGCTCATGCCAAGGCCCTCGCGGCGAAGGTCCGGGCCGCGCTGAGGGTTTCGCGGAGCTTGGAGACGTCCGCACCGCCGCCCTGGGCGTTGTCGGGCTTGCCGCCGCCCTTGCCACCGCACGCCTCGGCCGCGGCCTTGACCCAGTCGCCGGCCTTGAGGCCGCGCTTGATGAGCGTCTCGGGCACGACGGCGAGGATGGCGATCTTGTTGTTCTCGGCGTCGGGCGAGACGAGCATCACGGCCTTCTTCGGGCAGAGCTGCACGACGGTGTTGACCGCGGCCTGCAGGGCCTTGCGGTCGTCGCCGACCTCGATGGTGTTGATGACGAAGTCCTCAAGCGAGGCGGCCGCGCTCTGGCCGATCTGTCGCGCGAGGTTCGCTGCCTCGCCGGCGCGGGCGGCCGACGCCTGCTTCTGGGCTTCCTTCACGCGGTCCTGCAGACCTGCAAGCGAGGTGCGCAGTTCGGCCTTTCTCGCCGCGGGGAGCGTCATCTGATCGATCTCGTTGCTGATCTCCGTCACCGCGGCGGCGAGCTCTCGCTCGGGCAGACGCGACGCCTCGGCGATGCGCTTCGCGAGATTGTCCGCGGCCTGCACGGCGGCCATCGCCGGCACGCCGGTGAGGGCAAC
>JAEYNG010000130.1 GCA_023412695.1 Planctomycetota bacterium
GCGTGTGCGGGCTGATGTCGGGGTCGAGGCCGGCCTGCACGAGGTACTTGTCGAGCTTCCGGCGGACCGAGCGCGAGCTCAACCTCTGGCCGTGCTTGTTGATGAACAGCGGGCGTGCGCGGTTCTCGTCCTTCCACCACTGGGCGTAGCGCGGGTCGGCCCGCACGAGCGCGGCGTAGCGGGCGACGGCGCCCAGCGCGTGCATCCCCAGCGGGACCATGCGCTCCTTCTTGCCCTTGCCGCGAACGCGGAGGGCCTCGCCGCCCTCGTCCATGTCATCGACGTTCAGCCCCACCAGCTCGCTCACGCGGATGCCGGTGGAGTAGAGCACCTCGAGCATCGCGCGGTCGCGCATCCCGAGCACGTCCTTGTCGCTCGGGGTGGCGAGGAGCTTCTCGATCTGCTCGACGGTGATCGCCTTGGGGAGCCGCTTGCCCTGCCGGGGCGTGCGGATGGCGGTCATCGGGTTGGTGCGGGTGACGCCGCGACGGTTCGCCCACTTGTAGAAGGAGCGGAGGGTCGCGATCTTCCGGGCCATGGTGGCGGCGGAGTAGTCCTTGCCGCCGAGGTGCTCGAGGAACTCGCGGATGGTGTCGGGCGTCGCGTTGATGACCATCTTGCTGATGGTGTTGGGCGTGATGGTCGCGGCGACGGGGGTCTCGGCGTTGCCGCCGGGGGTGCCCTGGTTGCTGGCGATGTTCCACGCCTGGAGCTCGGCGGCCTCGTTGATCTCGAGGCCGGCCTCGTCGGCGATGAACTCGGTGTACTGGCGGAGGTCCGCACCGTAGCAGCGCGCGGTGTAGTGCGAGAAGTGCCGCTCGTTGGTGAGGTAGTCGGTGAAGCCTGAGATGAGGGGTAGCGTCGTCATGTTCCGTCACTCCGATGCGCTGGTGCGGGGCGATGGGCCTCGCGCTGGCTGTCGTTGCATGGCCCGGTGCGCTTCCGTGCGCAGGGGCGGGGTCGTGATGCGTTAGCGGGTGTTGCCGGCCCGGTTCGCCGGGGCGGCCTTGGGGGGGTCGATCCGGCAGAGGCCGGGCTTGAGTCGTTTGGAGAGCTGGTGGCTGACGAGCGCGGCGTCGAACCAGTCGAAGGGGACGCGCGGGTCGGCGGCCATCTCGCTCAGGCGCTTGAGCAGCGCGGGCTCGTCGCCGGCATCGCAGGCGAAGGTCCAGCGGTGCGTGCCCTTGACCAGGGTGACGGGCTCGCGGAGCGCGGGCTCGTCGAGCGCGGCGTGCGCCGGGGCTTCGATGGGTTGTCGTCGTTGCTGGGACATCCGTGTCTTCTCCGCGCCGCCCGGGAGGGCCGCGGCGGGAAGACGCCGGGGCTACTCGCGGGGAGCGTTCGATCTGTCGACCGGTTGCGCGAGCCGGAGTCGTTCCTGCTCGAGCAGCCGGCTCACGGCCTCGTGGGCCGCGAACTCGACGTACAGGTCCATGCTCGCGAGCATGCCGCGCCAACCGAGAGCGGAGGCGGGTTCGTGTCTTCCCGAGGCATATCGCTGGATGGCGAGCTGCACCTCGTGGTTTGCGCCGTCGAGGTGTTCGCTCATGGTGGCGATGGGCCGGTCGAGGAACTGGGTCTGCACCTGGGGGTTGTGGTCGGTGTAGGCGACCTGGAGCCGCATGGGATCGCTGCCGTCGGCGGGCCGGTTTTCGCGTGCGAAGAGCGCGAGTGCGAGGCCGAGCTTCGGCGGGTTGTAGGGGTCGTAGGCGGTGACGCTGCCGATGACGAGCGCATCGACGCCGAGGGCGGCGGCGAGTGCGCGGGCCTCCCCGGGGGAGCGGACGGCGGTGATGCCGCGGGCCCGCATGGCCGCGATGGTGCGGTTGAGCGGGAGGCAGGCGACGCCGCGGGCCTCGTTGATCTTGGAGATCAGCGAATCGGCGACGAGGTCGGTGTTCGCGAAGGAGACGCCGGACTCGTTGGCGAGGGGCACGACGGCCCAGAGGGCCTCGCCCTGCGAGGAGTCGTAGGGCGCGACGAGGACCTGCGGCGGGATGCGCGCGTCCTTGTCGGCGGCGCACCCTGCGAGAAGCGTGCAGAGGAGGAAGGCCGCGACGAGCGCGGAGCCCGCGCGGCATAGTCCGAGCATGGTCTGTACGGTTGTCATGGCGTCCTGCCGGAGGCACGGAGACTCCGCTCCGTGCGGGTTGAACTGTGAATCGCGGGCGGGGCCTCTCGGCCCGGCCGCGCGGGAGAGGCGGGTCAGTGCGCCGACGCGGGCTCGGCGGACTCGGTCGGGACGTTGGCGATGCCGTTGTGCGGCGCGGGGCTCATGGGCTTGCCGGTCGCGGCGACGATCGCCTTCTCGGTTCCGACGGACCAGATGTTGCTAACACCGGTGCGGTCAGAGACGAAGTAGATGCGGCCGTCGGGACCCCAAGAGGGCATGAGGTTCATGAAGCGGCCGCCGGTGAGGCTGACGCGGCCAGTGCCGTCAACGCCGACGAGCCAGAGGTCGCTGGCGGGGGTGCCGGAGGGCGTGGTGGCCTCGTCGAGGTTGTCGTAGTTGAGCGTGGCGAAGACGATGCGCGAGCCGTCGGGGCTCCAGGAGGCGTTGATGAGCGCGGCGTCGCGGCTGGAGGCGATCTCCGTCGGGCTGCTGGTGTCGCCGGGCTGATAGTCGACGGACCAGATGCTGAAGGCGCGGTCGCCGCGTTCGCGGCTGGGCTGGAAGAGGATGTTGTCGCGGCCGGCTGCGCCGGTTCCGGGGACGGGGCACCACTCGGGGAACATGCCATAGCCGACGAACTCGGTGGTGGCGGCGCCGGTGGCGTCCATCACCCAGAGCTCCCAGCGGCCGCTGATCTCGCCGAGGCGGCAGAAGACGAGCTTGGTGCCGTCGGGGGACCAGGAGGGGTGGAGCTCGTGGGCGAAGTCGCTGGTGAGCTGCACGGCCTGGCCTCCGCCGGCGGACATCACGAAGACGTCCCAGTTGCCGGAGCGGTTGCTGGCGAAGGCGATGCGCTGGCCGTCGGGGGAGATCGACGGCATGACGTCGTGCGACGGGTCGGCGGTGAGCTGCGTCACCGTGCGGCCCTTGACGTTCTTGACATAGATGTCCGACGTCTCGCGGTGCTGCGTGCTCGCGAAGACGAGCATGTTGCCGTCGTGGGAGACGCAGGGGTCGAAGTCCGCGCCCTGCGCGGCGTAGGTTACGTGGATGAGGCCCTCGAGCGGGTCGCCCATCGGCGCCTCGTTGGTCGCGACGGGGATCGTCGGCTCGGTGGTCTCGGGCCGGTCGGCGTGCGGGCGCGGCGCGGGGGCGAGGGTCGGGTCCTGCGGGTGGCCGCGGCGGGCGGCCCAGCTCTGCTCGGCGGAGGCTTCGAACCAGAAGGGGTTGAAGCCGGTCATGCGGGTCTTGCCCGGCGGGACGTAGAGCGGCGAGCCCTTGACGCCGGCGGTGTTGGCCTTGGCGACGGCGGGCTGCGGCGCGGGGGCCGTGGTGTTGTTGGCGGACTTGCGGTCGGACGCGCAGCCGGAAACGGCGAGGATCGCGGCGACGGCGGCGGCGCACTGAAGGGTGGTGCGGGCTTTGGAGTGATTGATGAACACGCGGAGCTCCTCGTGGGGGGCGTTGGCCGCGTGTAGTGGGCATCCTGCCCGCACGCGACCCGGCACATTCCACGATTGAGCCGACCTCCGGCCGCCTCAACCAGACCGAGTCACCCGTCCAAAGCCGTCCGCGGTTGGTTGCGGACGGTCGGTTTATCGGACGCCGCCTGTTCGCGGCTTGAGGCCGCGGGGCGAATGTCCGGTCTGGGCCGGGTGGCACAGTCCGGGGGAGTCATCGTCCGGCCGAGAACACGACATAACTGAAAGAGACGTTTTTTCGTTGGTTATCGGGTGGGGCCGGTGGGGAAGCGTGCGCGCACCGCGGGCGTCGGCGGGGCTGCCACGTCCCGTCAACGCCGCGGTGCTGCGAGAGAAGATGGCTGGTTGAGGTCCCCCCCTGCTCCCGCCCCACTCCTTTAGGAGAGCGCGTCGTGGGCGACGATGCCGGGGGCTCCGGCGGGTCGCACCCAGCGGGACGCGGAGGTGCGGGGCGTGTCGACGTGCTTCAGGTGCTGGAGGTAGTGCTCGAGCTCGGGCGTGGAGAAGCGGTCGAGGAACGCCGCGGTCGCGGAGACGTTGATCGAGATGATGTCGTCCACCAGTCGGGCCCGCGCGGGGGCGATCGTCAGGATGCGCGAGGGCTTGGGGGTGGACTTGGATTCGATGACGGACGCGACAACACGGGGGAGTGTCAGGGTGAGCATGTGGAGCCTCCTTGCTTGCGCCTTGAGCCGGCTCCGCCCGCCAGGGCGGGGAGAGGTATCGGAGGCGGGTTCGACGGGCCGTGAGGGTGTAACCTTCGCCGGACGTGCGAAAGCGGCGGGGTCGGGCACGTTGTTGCGCGGAGAGGAGGCCGAAACTGCGGGTCGAGGCGGCGTACATCCTGCGGGGCGACCGGCTTGCTGCAGCGGCGGACGGGGCGACGGTGGCGACGATCGGCGGCGCTTCGCTGCTGGGCGGGGCGAAACCCGCGGATGGCGCGGCGGTCGTGTGGTCGGGATCGATGGCGGAGATGGACGGGGGCGGCATGTTCGAGCGCGACCCGCGGAACTGGGGCGCGGCC
>JAEYNG010000131.1 GCA_023412695.1 Planctomycetota bacterium
CGACGGAGCTGCGCGGTGACGGCCTCGACAACAGGCGCGAAGGCGTGGCCATGGATAAGCGACGCCATGTTGTTGGCGAGGTCGATGCGCTCGACACCGTTCAGGTCTGTCACGCGGCAGCCTTGGCCGGCGACCGCGTAGATCGGATGGGGGGCGCGGAGGACGGCGTTCCGGCTGACGCCGCCCGGGAGGACCGCCCGGGCGCGGCGGTAGAGGGATTCGCTCGCGGAGGGCGAGGTCATGCGGTTCTCCTGAGCACAGGTCGGGCGTCGGTGAGCGGGGCGTCGGTCCAGCGCTGCACGTCGGCGAGCGACAGCCCGGGGGCCAGAGCCGCGGCCGCGAAACCCGCGGCGGTGATGTCGATCACGGCGAGGTTGGTGTAGATGCGTGTGACGACGGCGCGGCCGGTCAGCGGGAACGTGCAGCGCCGGAGCAGCTTGGGCTCGCCGGACTTTGTGGTGTGCTCGGTCAGGACGAGCACCGTCTTGACGCCCGCGACGAGGTCCATTGCGCCGCCGACGGCGGGGATGGCGTCGGGCTCGCCGGTGGACCAGTTGGCAAGGTCGCCTGTCTCGGAGACCTGCATGGCACCGAGGACGGAGACGTCGAGATGACCGCCGCGGATCATGGCGAAGGAGTCGGCGTGGTGGAAGTACGCGGCGCCCGGCAGCGCGGTTACGGGTTTCTTGCCGGCGTTGATCAGTTCGGGGTCTTCGTGGCCGTCGGGGGGCGGCGGGCCGACCCCGAGGAGGCCGTTCTCGGTGTGGAAGATCAGTTCGCGGCCGGCGGGCACGTGGCGTGCGACGAGCTCGGGTATCCCGATGCCGAGGTTGACGTATGAGCCGTCGGGGATGTCGTTCGCGGCGAGACGAGCCATGTCATCGCGTGACCAGCCTGTGGGCGGGGTTTGCTCGCTCATGGGTAGACGGCTCCCTCGCGGACCAGCCGCGATTCCTGGAGCGGCCGGGCGACGTGGACGATGCGCTGCACGAAGATCCCGGGCGTGATGACGCTCTCGGGGTCGATCTGTCCGGGCTCGGCGATGCAGCGTGTCTGCGCGATCGCGCAGCGCGCGGCCGTGCACATGATGGGCCCGAAGTTCCGGGCGGTCTTGGAGAAGGTCAGGTTGCCGTAACGGTCGGCGCGGTCGGCGCGGACAAGCGCGAAGTCGGCGCGGATGGCGTGCTCGAGGATGTACTCGCGTCCGTCGAAGGTGCGGGACTCCTTGCCCTCGGCCAGCGTCGTGCCGACGGCCGAGGGCGTGTAGAACGCGGGGATGCCCGCGCCGCCGGCGCGGATGCGTTCGGCGAGCGTGCCCTGGGGCACCAGTTCGAGCCGGATGCGTCCGGCGCGGAACAGCTCGGGGAAGACCGTCGAGTTGGCGGAGCGCGGGTAGGAGCAAACCATCTTTGCGACCCGTCCTGCGGCGATGAGCGCGGCGAGACCGACGCGGCCGGAGCCGGTGTTGTTGCTGACGATCGTGAGGTCCTTGGCGCCGTGGTCGATCAGGGCGTGGATGAGCTCGATCGGGCTGCCGGCCTCTCCGAAGCCGCCGATCATGACGGTCGCGCCATGAGGGATGTCGGCGACCGCCTGGGCGCAGGATTCGACTTGTTTGACGATCATCGGGGGCGACGCTCCAGGGCGCGGCCCTCGAGCGTCAGCCGGAGGTGTCCCTCGATCTCGCGGAGCTCGTGCTCGAAGAAGTGCGCGTCTCCCTCGAACGGCTGGAGCTTGTCGATCCGTGTCTCGGTCTCGTCGTAAACGGCGAGGAAGACGCGGTCCATCCACGCCATGTTGCGGGCCTCGTTGAACTTCAGGCACATCGCTTTGCGGCCGCCGACCGTGACCTCGCCGAGAAGGGACACTTTCCCGGCGGAGGTGGTCATCGTGATGTAGCGTGAGGGCCGGCTGAGGGAGCTGAGTGTGCGGTAGACGAGGCTGAAGACCTTGTGGATGTCGGCGAGCGACGCCGCGAAGTAGTGATGCTCGCCGGTGGGGCGGGCGCAGTACATCGAGTGGAACCGCACGCCGAGCGTTGCGAGGATGTTGCCGAGGTCGATCCAGTTGCGGGCCGAGCGTTCGATGTCGGTCCTGCCGTGCTCGTCCTTGAACAGGCTGATGTGGTTCATGATGGGGCTCTGGCTTCGGACGGTGACGCCGTGGGCCTGGAGCCGGCGGATCGCGGCGATGGTGCCGGGATTGAGAAGCTCGCGGGGCGTGGAGAAGTGGGCCATCCATGTCACCTGCACGCCGTTGTCGCGCAGGTAGCTGAACGTCCGGAGCATGGGCTCGTAGGCCTTCGTGAGGAGCAGCTCGGGCTGGTAGGTCAGCGCGCGGGACGCGATGCGGATCGTGCGCACGTGCAGCAGGCGGGGATCATCGACGATGGGGAGGGCGTACTGGCGGAAGCGGTCGACGGACATGTACGCCGCGTCCCCGCCGGTGATGAGCAGGTCGGTGATCTCGGGGTGCGCACGCACGTAGTCGTGCACCTGCCGGACGTCGTGCTGCAGGAACATGTCGTCGTCCTGGCGCAGCTGCGCGTGGCGGAAGCAGTAGGTGCAGAACGCGAAGCAGTCCTGGGTTGTCTTGTCGAAGATGAGCGCCACGGGCGGGTACTTGTGCTGGCTGCCTTCGAGGACGTCGATGCCGCCGTCGTCGCGGTCGATCCATGGCTTGTTGAGCAGCTGGCAGCCGTCGTGGGGGGAGGTTTCCTGCTTGTACGCGTCGGCGATGGAGGTCCGCTCGGCGGCGGCTTCGGCGGCGGCGTAGCGAGCGACCACCTCCGGGGGCATCATCCCCGGCTGCGGGAACACCAGCTGGTACATGGAGTCGGTTTCGTATCGCGTCCAGTCGATCGTGTTGAGGATGTGCGTCGTGGCTTTGAAGCGGTAGACCTCGATGAACAGCTCGCGCTCGACGAGGCGAGACAGGTGGATACCGCGCGCGGCGAGGGTTGCGACCACGCGGCGGAAGCCCTCGAGGCCTTCGTAGACGGCGCGGCCCTCGAAGATCATTGCAGCGGTGTCCGTCAGGCCGCTGTGCGACGGGTATTGCGCGTGAAGACGGGCGAGCAGGCCGGCGGGCAGCAGGGACTCCTCTCTGATGATCTGCTGCATCTCCGGCGGGTAGCCCTGCCGGTCCATCATCGGTTCGATGTCGTGCGGCGCGATGCAGTGCTGGTCGACGGGGTCTGAGCAGGCGGCGTGACGGACCATGAAGGAACGCTCCCGAGAGAGGAATAGCCCGAGTGTCGGGCATATCGGACAAGTTTATCCATTTATAGATCGGACGCCATCATTTGTGCGAGGTTTTTGCGGGGTGCGCGGGGCGCCGGCGTTATGGGCTCGTGCGTGTCATCGGGCCGCGGGGACCGGCGCGGCGTGCTGCGTGCGCTGACGAGAGAGCACGAGTGAGCCGACGACCGGCTTGAAGCGGGACTGGAAGAAGCGGAGGTACCTGGGCTCGTGGGTGAACTCGAGGCCGACGACGCTCTCGGCGTTTTCCATCAGGGCGATGACGGACTCGGCGGTGACGTCCATGTGCGCCTGGGTGTAGACGCGGCGCGGGATGGTGAGGCGGACGAGTTCGAGGCTGGGGAAGATGTTCTCGCCGGTGTCCGGGTCGCGGCCGGCGGAGACGGCGCCGCGTTCCATGGCGCGGACGCCGGACTCGACATAGAGGGCGGCGGCGAGCGCCTGGGAGGGGAAGTGCTCGCGCGGGATGTGCGGGAGCATCCTGGCGGCGTTGATGAAGATGCCGTGCCCGCCGATGGGGCGGACGATCGGCACGCCCGCGCGGTGCAGCTTGGCGCCGAGGTACTCGACCTGGCCGACGCGGGCGCGGATGTGGTCGTACTGCACGGACTCCTCGATGCCGATGGCCATGGCCTCCATGTCGCGGCCGGCGAGCCCGCCGTAGGTGTGCAGCCCCTCGTAGAGGACGACCATGTTGCGGGCCTCCTCGGCGAGCTCGTCGTCGTTGAGGGCGAGGAAGCCGCCGATGTTCACGAGGCAGTCCTTCTTGGCGGAGTTCGTGCACCCGTCGGTGTATGAGCAGATCTCGCGGAGGATCTCGGGGATCGAGCGGTCGTGGTGGCCGGGCTCGCGCTGCTTGATGAAGTAGGCGTTCTCGACGGCGCGGGTGGCGTCGAGGAACACGCGGACGCGGTGCCTGCGGCAGAGCGCGGACACCTCGCGCAGGTTGGCGAGGCTGACGGGCTGGCCGCCGGCCATGTTGACGTTCATCTGCAGGCAGACGTAGGCGATGCGGTCGGCGCCGACGCGGTCGATCAGCGCGGCGAGCTTCGCGAGATCGACGTTGCCCTTGAAGGGCGACTCGTCGTCGGGGTCGTGCGCCGCGTCACAGATGACATCGACGAACCGGCCGCCGGCGAGCTCCTGGTGCGCCTTGGTCGTCGTGAAGTACATGTTGCCCGCGACGACGTCGCCGGGCTTGATGCACATGCGGCTGAGCATGTGCTCTGCGCCGCGTCCCTGGTGGGTCGGGATGAGGTGCGAGTACCCGTAGTAGCGGCGGACGACGTCCTCGAGGTGGTAGAAGTTCTCGCTCCCGGCGTAGGCCTCGTCGCCGAGCATCATGCCTGCCCACTGGCGGTCGGACATCGCGGAGGTGCCCGAGTCGGTGAGCAGGTCGATGTAGACGTCGCGGCTGCGCAGCAGGAAGGTGTTGAAACCCGCGTCGGCGATGGCTTGCTCGCGTTCCTCGCGCGTGGTCATGCGGAGCGGCTCGACCATCTTGATCTTGTACGGCTCGGCCCAGGATCGGCGGTTCATTCGTGGTCCTTCCTGCGGGGGTGTCGTTGACGGGGTGCTCAAGGCTGGATGCGTGTCGCGGCCCAGGTTGCCGGCGCGGAGTCGGCGTCGCGCTTCCAGATCGCGCGGTCGTGGAGCCGGCCGTTGCCGCCGAGCCAGAGCTCGAGCGTCCGGATG
>JAEYNG010000075.1 GCA_023412695.1 Planctomycetota bacterium
GATCGGGAGCGAGCCCTTGAACGGCTCGGCGTCGGCATTGGTGATTCGCGGCTGTTCGGTCGAAAGTGTGGCTGATTCACTCTGCGTGCGCGAACCCGAACATGCCAGAAGCGCGATGCATATGCAGAGGCAGAGCCCGGCCTGCACGGCCCATGGCCAGCGGCGCTCATTGCGCAGCGCGCGGATGCGCGACCTGATGCCCTGACCGAACGGCAGCGCGGTGGCCAGTTGCCGCCTCCGCGTTGCAAGCGAGATCAACGCAACCGCGTACGACTCGCGATCAGCCGGCGGGCGGTCGCGCAGCGCACGCTCGTCGCACGCCTGCTCCATCAGGTCACGCATCCGTGCGACCGCCAGCCACACCGCGGCGACCGGCCACGTAATGATGCACGCGAGCAGCAGGACAGTCGCGAGCAGCGGGTCGCGCCGCTTCAAATGCGCGGCCTCGTGCTCAAGCACCCACCGCATCCCCGCGCCGCCCGCGGCAGTTTCAAGGCCCTCAGGCAGGATCAGCCGCGGCCGCAGAACGCCGATCAGCACCGGCCCGACTCGTGGATGCCGACAGACGGGCACAGGGAACCGTTCCGACAACGCTTCATCGCGCCGCGAGTCCCGAACGATCGTCCCCAGGCGGCGCGAGCTTGCTACCCACGCGCGCACCAGCGTTACGAGACCCAGGACATAAACCCCCGGCACCATCGCGTGCCACGAGTACGTCATGGCCGCGCCGGTCGCTTCGCCCGCGACGGTCGCCGCACCGTCGGCGATCTGCACCGGCGACCGCTGCGCATACCGCACGGCATAAGTCGCCTCCCGCGCAGGGCCGATCGCCACCGGCGACGCGAAGCTCAGCGGCAGCGCGAGCCGCACGAGCACCGCCGCATAGAGCGCCATCCGCCAGCCCGGCGAAACGCGGCCGCGGAGCACGCGGTCCAGGAGCATCGCGCACACCAGGATCGCCCCGCACCACAGGTTCATCGAGAGCGTCCATCCGAGCATCCCCTCGCCCGCCGCGTTGAGCTGTTGCTGCCAGTGTGTCACGGGTGATCTCCTTTACCGGCGTTCCCCTGGTCCTTGAGCATCGCGATCAGCGCCTCGCGTTCCTTGCGAGAGAGCTTCGCCCCGCTGGCGATGAACTCGAGCGCGGGCGCAACGGAGCCGCCGAAGACCGAAGTTACGAACCTCGACCATGCGCTGCGGCGGGCCTCGTCGGGCTCGAGCGCAGGGGCGTACTCCCAAACGTGACCGACCTGCCGCGCACGCACGAGCTTCTTCTCGACCATGCGGTCGAGCATTGTCTTAACGGTCGAATACGCCCAGCCGCGGCTGTCCTGCACGGCCTCGGCGACCTGCCGGGCCGTAGCGGGGCCGCGCTTCCAGAGCGCATCGAGCAGTTCCCACTCGCCCTCGCTGATCGCGTGCGGTTGTTCATCGTTCCGCGCCATCGATCCTCCGCTCCATCTTCGACACTGTTCGTGAGTGTACTACAACTGTAGTGATCCAGGGTTTCAGGACCTTGCGTTTTCAATCCCTAAGGGTTCCCGGCCCCGATCCGGGGAATCCTCGGCCTGCCCTCCGCACAACCGTGTGCCGGATTCAAACACCACGTGTAGACTTACCTCCCCGGCGAGGCACCGCCGCGGCCGCATCGTGTTGATGCCGCCGACTTTGGCAACGCCACCGGGACGTCGAAGGAGCGAGCCCGCACAGTTTCACCGACTGCTCGACTCGAGTTTATGGACCCCACCAATCAGCATCAGAACAACGTGCCCGCCGCCGACGACGCGGGGGCGACTACCCCTCCGCCCTCGCCCGAGCCCGCGCCCAAGCAGCCGGAGCTCTCCGCCGAAGTGGCGAATGAGATCGACGAGGCGATGGCGGCCTTGGGCTTTGGTGGCGGAGGAGCAGGCGGTGGCGGGGGTGGCAAGAAGGACCGCTCCGCCAAGGCGCCGCGCCCCGAGCGGACGGTGACGCCGATCGGCGGGCTCGAGAAGCCCAAGGTCCACGGCCCGCGCGTCGTGCAGGCCGGCCGCGAGCACCGAACGGGCATCGTGGTGAGCGTCGGCCCGACCGACATCTTCCTCGAGTTCGGTCCAAAGGAGCTCGGCGTTGCGCCGCGTGCGCAGTGGAACGAGGACGAGCTGCCCGTCGTCGGCACCGAGATCCAGGTCGTCGTCGATAAGTTCGAGCCCAGCGAGAGCATCTTCATCTGCTCCCGCCCCGGCGCGGTTGTGAAGGCCGCGTGGGAGAACCTCGACGTCGGCCAGGTCGTCGAAGCCCGCGTGGTCGGCGTGAACAAGGGCGGCCTCGAGCTCGAGGTCGGCGGCCACCGCGCGTTCATGCCCGCAAGCCAGGTCTCGCTCGACCGCATCCCCGACCTCTCGATCTTCGTCGGCGAGAAGATGACCTGCCAGGTGTCGCAGCTCGACAAGCGCGGGCGGGGCAACATCGTCCTCTCCCGGCGCGACCTGCTCCAGAAGGAGCGTGTCGAGAACGCCGCGAAGCTCAAGGACACGCTCCAGGAAGGCCAGACGCTCGACGGCACCGTCCGCAAGATCATGCCGTTCGGCGCGTTTGTCGATGTCGGCGGCGTGGATGGCCTTATCCACATCTCCGACCTCACCTACGACCGCATGGGCTTCGGCGAGAACGCCGTCGGCAAAGTCGTCAAGGAGGGCCAGCAGGTCCGCGTCAAGGTCCTCAAGATCGAGTGGGACGAGAACGATATCCGCAAGAGCCGCATCTCCCTCGGCATGAAGCAGCTCGCGGCCGACCCGTTCCAGACCGCGGTCGCGGACATCAAGGAAGGCGCCGACGTCGGTGGACGCGTCACTCGTCTGACCGAGTTCGGCGCGTTCATCGAGCTCTCCCCCGGTGTCGAGGGCCTGGTGCACGTCTCCGAGATCGCGCACCGCCGCATCGGCCACCCGCAGGACGTGCTCAAGACCGACGAGGTCGTGCAGTGCCGCGTCCTGAAGATCGACCCGCAGACCCGTCGCATCTCTCTCAGCATCAAGGCCACGCAGCCCGCGCCGGAGCCGGTCGGCGGGGGTGGGGGTGGTGGTGGCGGTCGCGGCGGCAAGAGGGGCGATCGCGGCGGAACGCCCCGCACCGAGGAAGAGATCCGCAAGGAGACCCCCGCGATGCGTCGCCTCCGTGCACAGGCCGCGCTCCGTGCCAAGAACTCGCAGATCAAGGGCGGCTTCTAACCGGCCGCTGTCTCGAACATTCGAACACCCAAGGGCCATGCCGAGAGGCGTGGCCCCTTTTCATTCCGGCTCAGCGCCCGGTGCTGCCGAAGCCGCCCGCCCCGCGCGTGGTCTCGTCGAGTTCCGTCACAACCTCGATCCGTGCCCGCGCCACCGGCGCGATCACCAGCTGCGCCACCCGCATCCCGTGCGTGATCTCGAACGGCTCCTGCCCGAGGTTCATCATGGGCACCTTCACCTCGCCGCGATAATCCGCGTCGATCGTCCCCGGCGAGTTCGGCATCGTCACGCCGTGCTTGGTCGAGAGCCCCGACCGCGGCCGGACCTGCGCCTCGAACCCCGGCGGCACCGCGATCGCCAGCCCCGTCGGCACGAGCACGATCTGCCCGCCGCCGAACAGCGGCCTCAGCGTCAGCGTCTCGCCTTCGGGCAGGCACGCCGCGAGGTCCATCCCGGCCGCGTGCTCGGTCTGATAGTGCGGCACGCTCGCGCGGGGATCGATCGCCCGGACCCGCAGCGACACCGTCAGCACATGCTCTTCTGTGATCATCCTTCGAGCGTAGCCGATCGGGCCGCCCGAGGTCAGCGCGTCGCCGCACGCATCTTGCCGAATACGACCCGGATGTCGAAGCTCGCGGGTGCACCGGCCGCGGCCGGCGGTTCAGGCGGAGGAGCGGGGGGCGTGCCGCCCTCCTGCTCCAGTTCCTTCTTCATCTGCTCGACACTGCGGTCCAGTTGCTCGATCATCCGGCGCGTCTGCGAGATCGCTCGCTCAAGCGACGACGTCCCCGTCACCGAACGCATCGCGTCCGTGCGACGCTCCCGCTGCAACTGCTCGTCGCACTCCGCCTGTGATTTCAACAGCGATGCGAGCAGCTTCTCAGCGTTCTGGCGTGTCGCCAGCGTCTGATGAAGCACCTGCTGTCGTGCGCTGCCCATGCGTCAAAGCTCCAAGCCTCCCCTGACACGAGAACCCGCCCGCGATGCAACAAACCCGCGCGCGAAGTTTCCGTGAAGACGGAGTTTAGGTCCGTCACTCCCGGAACTGCCGCCTTCCCGAACTTCGACCGATCATCACGCCCTCCGGCGCATCTCCGGCACGTGCCGCTGCAACGCCGCAACTACCGACGCCGGGTCGAGGCTTGTCCGTAGTGCGCCCAGTTCTTCGAGCATCTGCTCCGTCGCGGCGTCGCTCAGCGGTTCCGCGCCATCGCCCGCCCATGCGCGGATCCCCGGGTGCGAGGTCGGCCGCAACTGCTCCGAGGCATACGCCAGCTCTTCGTGGATCTTCTCCCCGGGCCGCGGACCGGTGAACGCGAGCCCGATCGACGGCCCGTGCACCTCCGCATCGCCGATCCGCGGCGAGAGGCCGTGCGCCCGCGCAAACCGCTCCGCGAGCTCGACGATCTTCACGGGCTCGCCCATGTCCAGCACGTACATCCCGGCGCGTCCGTGCGCCGTCACACCGTCCGCGCCGACCGGGTCGAGCGTCGCCGACTGCAGCACCAGCGTCGCCGCCTCATGAATTGTCATGAAGTAGCGCGTCATCCGCTCGTCGGTCACGGTGATCGGCCCGCCCTCGGCGAGCTGGCTTGACCAGATCGTCAGCACGCTGCACGCCGAGCCCAGCACGTTCCCGAACCGCACCATGCTAATCCGCGTCGAGATGCCCGGGCGCGTCGCCAGCCACGAGACATAGATCTCCGCCAGCCGCTTCGTCGCGCCCATCACGCTCGTCGGGTTCACCGCCTTGTCCGACGAGATCATCACGAACCGCTCCGCCCCGCACGCCGCCGCCGCGTCGGCGATCGCCTTCGTCCCGAACAGGTTGTTCGTCAGCGCATGCGCCGGATGGTCCTCCATCAGCGGCACGTGCTTGTGCGCCGCCGCGTGGAACACCGCGTGCGGACGCAGCTCGCGCAAGAGCCGCTCGGTTCCCGCGGCATCCACGACGTCATGCAGCACCGCCCGGCGCGCGATCCGCGGGAAACGCTGCGCGATCTGCCGGTCGATCTCGAACAGCGCGTTCTCGCCGCGCTCCATGAGCACAAGCTGCGACGGCTCGAACCCGGCGCACAGCCGCGCAAGCTCCGAACCGATGCTCCCGCCCGCCCCGGTGATGAGCACGCGCTTCCCGGCGAGCACCGCCCCGACCGCCGCGCGATCGAGGCTGTACGGCTCTCGCCCGATCAGCCTCGCCATGTCGATGGCCGGCGTCGCCGCCAGCACCGCCGTCTCCGCGCTGCGGCCGCTCGCCGCGACCGTGCCGCCGGCCTCTTCCGACAGCAGATCGCCCAGCGCGGGCACCGCCCGCTCTGCGATCCCCGCCAGCCGCAGCAACTCGCTCGTCCGCACCGCCGCCGCCGCGAATGCGCCCGGCAGGCTTACCAGCGCGACCCGCGGCCGAAGCGTCGCGGCGACCGCCGGAAGGTCCTCGATCGTCCCGAGCATCGGCACCGGCATCGCCGACCCTGCCGACGGCCGTGTCCCCTGCGGAATCAGGCACCCGCACACGACCGGCGCGTGCTCCATCCGTCCCAACGCGGCGTGTACCTGCACCACCGTTTCCGGCGTGCCGATCAACAGCACC
>JAEYNG010000078.1 GCA_023412695.1 Planctomycetota bacterium
GCCATCGCCCGCGCGGGCGACGGCGGCTCAAGCGCCGGATGGTGGAAGTGGAAGGTCGATCCCTACAGCGTGGACGCCGTGCTCATCTACGCCCAGCAGGGCTCCGGCCGCCGCGCCGGCCTCTACACCGACTACACCTTCGGCGTCTGGGACCCCGACCCCTCCGGCACGCTCACCCCCTTCGCCAAGGCCTACTCCGGCCTCACCAACGACGAGATCAAGCGCGTGGACGCGTTCATCCGCGCCAACTCCCTCGACCGCGCCGGCCCCGTCCGAATGGTCGCGCCGCGCCTCGTCTTCGAGATCAGCTTCGAGGCCATCCAGGAATCGACGCGTCACCGCTCCGGGGTCGCCGTCCGCTTCCCGCGCATCACCCGCTGGCGCACCGACAAGACCCCCGAGCAGGCCGACACCATCGCCTCCGTCCGCGCGCTGCTCAACGCCGCCCGCGCCCGCGACCGCGCGGAGCCGACCCGTCCTTCTTGACGCCGAGCACGTGCCCGAGGAACGCCGCGTTGTCGAACCCGCGCCCCTCCGCCGCGTTCTCCGCGAACCGAACCACCACCAGCCCATGATCCGGCAGCACGTAGAGCCGCTGCTTCCCCAGCCCCGCCGCCATCCACACCTTCACCCGCCGCTCCTTCTCATCGACGATCGACGCCGACGCCTCGTTCTGCATCGCTCGCGCCCGCAGCCGCTCGCGCAGCGGCATGTCTGCCGCGTCGCTCCCCGCACCCTCCGCCGCCGCGTTCCCCGGCAGCCACCACGTCAACCCATACGCCGGGTTCGCACTGCTCGGCACAAAGCACTGGTCCAGCAGCTCACGCTTCAGGAGCCGCTTCACCGCGACCGGGTCCTCCGCCGTCGGCGCACGCACAACGCCGCCCAGCCGCACGAACTCGCCGAACTTCGCCCACTCCCGCGCGCTCAGAAAGCACCCGCCCGGCAGGTTCGGATTCCCCTCCGCATCCTTCCCGAAGAACGAGACATAAATGGACAGCGGCTCAAAGATCCGCGCGTGCATGTACGCCGTCACCGTCACCGGGAACGACGGGTCCTCCGCGTTCCGCGCCTCCAGCTTCCGCTGCAACAGCTCCCCGAACGCGTAGAAGTGGCTCGGGCCATACACGAACTTCTTCCCCGGCTCGTTCACGGCCTCCACCGCGATCGCCGCCGCGAACTTGTCATCGACCTTCGGCCCCTTGTGCGGCGAGAGCGTCCCGTCCCGCAGGGTCAATCGCCCCGCGCTCCCGATCGTCTCCTCCGCCGGGTCGAGCCCGCTCGACAGGTCGAGCAGGAGCCGCACCGTGATCCTCTTCTTGCGCTCGTCGTTCCGCCCCTCCGCGATCGTGTCGCACGCCGGCTCATCAAGCTCCAGCAGCCCGTCCTGCACCGCGAACATCGCCAACACGCCCGAGAACGACTTTGTGCCGCTCGCCAGCATGTGCGGGCTCCGCGGCTTCCAGCCGTTGTCGTACCGCTCGTACACGACCTCCCCGTCGTGCATGATCAGCACCGCCCGCCCGGCGAGCTTCGAGGAATAGTCCGCCGCCGCGTCGCCGCGCGCCGCCCAATCAACCGCCTTGTCCGCGGCCTGCGCCGTCTGCACCGACGGCGGATCGGCCGCCTCGCCCGCCGCAAACGCCGGCGACACCGCCGCGCTCATCGCGGCCAGCACCATCACGCGAACACCGCCGATCGAGCAACCCATTGTCGTGCTCCACTTTGTCGTACCCCGATGCGCCCAACGCGTGCGCCAACATCGAGATTGCATATGCACCTGCCGCGTTCGGCAAACTCACCGCACGGTCAGGATGAACCACACCGGGCCGACCAATCCGACCGCGACGCACGCCGCGGCCATCGCCCACCGAACCTCATCGGACAGGCGGCCGACCCGCCGCCGATGCCGGAGCCACAGCCAAAGACCCAAACCCGATGCTCCCGTGCCCGCGGCCAGCGTGAGCAGGTCCTTCTGCGGAATGGTCATCTGCCCGAGCATGATCCAGACTACTGCGTATACCAGCAACAGACCGCAGAACCCAAGCCCGCCGGAGAATCCCACCACTCCAAGCACAAACGCCCCCAGCTTCGGCTCGGTCGTCCCCACCGCCAGCACCAGGTGCCGCCCGCACTCCGGGCAATGATCCGATTTCAGCGCGCGCAGGTTGTACTCGCACACCGGGCACGGCGCATCGCGTGCCGACAGGAACGCCTCCAGTTCCGCTTGTTCGTCATTCCCCATGGGTCAGAGTGTACAAACTCACTCCCCACGCCCCTACGCCGCCCGCTCCGCCACGAACTTCGCAAACCAGAACACCAGCACGTACGTCGCCGCGCCCAGCCCGATCATCCCCACCACGATCTGCACCGTCATCAGCGCCACGTGCCGCCAGTACTTCTCCAGCGTCTGCAGCCGAACCGCCTTGTACGACATCGCCACCAGCAGCGCCATCGGCACCAGCAGCAGAAACCACCACTGGTGCAGCTCGATCGGATCGATGAACGGCCGGAACGACGGCATCGGCACCGTGTCCACCACGTCCGCGGCCTGCTGCAACGCCGGCGCAGCGATGATCGTCGGCAACGCCATCATGCCGGCTCTCCCTCTCCCCGCCGACGGCTGAACGCCGCGTCCAGGATGCAGATCAGGTTCATCATCCCCGCGATCGTGCAGAACAGCGTCCCTAGCTCGTTCATCCGGCTCAGGCTCTTGACGTTCGGCGGCCACGCCCCCGTCACCGTCGCCCCCGTCACCGGCGTCGCCCCCGTCAACCGCGCCTCCGGCTCTCCCGTCTGCTCGTTCATCACCGTGATCACCGGCCGGCCCGTCGCCGGATCCCGGTACTCATTCGGATACGCGCTCCGAAGGCCGGTCACCGGCACATCCACCTTGAACTGGTTCTGGTGCACCCAATCCACCCCGACCGCGACCGGTCCGACGATCGCCTGCCCCAGGAACCAGGGGAAGTCTTCACGCCGGTCCACAAC
>JAEYNG010000245.1 GCA_023412695.1 Planctomycetota bacterium
CGCCGCGATACGCCTGCGACGCCGTCACCGCGCCGGTGCCGACGCCCACGAGGCCGATCACGCCCACCACCGCCCCGACCAGCCATCGACGCTTGGACTCGAACATTCCCATCGCGGTCCTCCCTGCTGTACCCTCCCCAACATACATACCGCCCAATCCCCCGGGCGTTGGTGAATGCTAACGCCCACGCCCGTGCCCCACCACGACCGTGCAAACCCCGTCCTTTCGAGCACCGATCCCGCCCATGCCCGTCGAGCCGTTCGACGTCCCGCACCCGCGCCTCCCGCGTGCACTCGACGGCCTCCGCATCCTTCACCTTTCCGACTTTCACATTCGGCGGTTCGCGCACGGGTCCGACAGATTCCAGACCCTCCTCCGCGCGGTCGCCTCATCCCCCGCCGACCTCATCTTCCTCACCGGCGACTACACCGACGAGCCCGGCCACGAGCACGCCGCGATCGACGCCCTCGCCCGCCTCTCCGCCGCCTGGCCGACGCCCGCCCTCGGCGCGTTCGGCATCTTCGGCAACCACGATTCCAACGCCTTCCTCCACGCCGCCCGCTCCCTCGCCAACATCACCTGGCTCGGCGGCCCCGGCCGCGAGCCACGCTGGGCGACGCCTCACCCGCTCCTGCGCATCCTCGGCCTCGATTACCCCGAGGACGTCATCTCCGCCCTCCTTTCTACGCCGCCCGCCGCGCCCGACGCCCGCACCATCGCCCTTGTCCACTACCCCACCGCCCTCATCCCCGCGGCGACCGCGCGCATCCCCCTTGTCTTCGCCGGGCACACCCACGCCGGGCAGATCCGTATCTCCTCCCGTCTCGCGCCCCATACTTCCAGTGATGTCCCCGCCCACCTTGCCTCGGGCATCCTCCGCCTTGAGGAAACCCTCTGCTGCATCTCCCGCGGCGTTGGCGACGGCTTTATGGAAGGCCTGCGCATCAACTGCCCCTGGCAGGTGCCGCTCTACACCCTTCGCCATGGCCCGCTTCCGCCCCCACCCCGGAGTTCCCCACCAAACGCGGTAACACAAGTCGTGCCTTGGTAATGACTTACCCACATTTCCCGATATGCGTGGGAAATGCCGACTCACGCTTGCATGCCGAACAAACTCCTTTTGTACTGCACTCCCCGGCCGCTCTGCCTGTACTTATAAAGTAGTTCGAGCAGCCACCAGGGGAAGGGGCACAATACCATGTCTACCGCGAACACTCCCGTACATCAGCCGCGCCGGCTCCGCCGCTGGCTCCTCGGCATCAGCCTTACCGTCCTCGTGCTTCTCATCGCCGCCGTCGCGATCGGTCCGTGGATCGCCTCGCGCATCGCGCCCGGCGTCATCGAGTCCGCCGCGGCCGACAGCATCAAGGGCACCGTCAAGGTCGAGCGCGTCAACGTCGGCTGGTTCTCCCCGATCGACGCCGGCCCTATCACCCTGCTCGACCCGCAGGGCCAGAAGGTCGCCGCCGTCCAGATCGACACGCCGATCACCCTCTGGCAGGTCGTCTCCGGCCGCTGGTGGTCCGCCGATGCGCTCGACCTCGGCACGCTGACGCTTACCGGCGATATCGACCTCGTCCGCTTCGATGACGGCACGACCAACCTCGACCGCGCGATCGAGCCGCGCACGCCCGCGAACCAGTCCTCGCCCTCTCCCTCATCTTCAACCCCGTCGCGCATCCCCGACATCAAGGCCCGCCTGCAGATCGCCCGGCTCGACGCCACCATGCGCGAGCAGCGGCCCGACGGCACGCTCGGCCCCGAACTCGGTGTGCAGTCGCTCGTCGGCCCGATCGACATCGCCCTCGACCAAGGCTCCCTCTCCGCCAAGGCCGACCTCTCCGCCGATGTCCTCGCCGGCGCTGGATCGCCCACCAAGTCCACCATCACTCTCGACGCCTCCGCCACCCAGTCCCAGCCCCGCGGCCCGTCCGGCTTCGCGCCCGACAACCTCGAGAGCGCAACCGTTTCGCTCGATGCCACCAACCTTCCAACCGCGCTCGTCGACGCGCTCGGCAGCCTGAACGGTGCGCTCCAAGAGGGCCTCGGCGCAACCACCGACGCAACGGTCCGCATCGATGGCAACCTCTCCGCCGCCGCAATCGACATCGACCTTTCCGCGCCCGCCGCCACCGCCAATATCGCGCTCACGCTCGCCGACGGCTACCTCGTCCCAACCGCCTCCGCCGAGCCCGCGCTCGCGCTCAACCTCGCCTCGACATCCTTCCTTGCCCGCCTCCCGCAGCTCGCCGACGCGCTCGAGCGCGCCCGCGAGTCCCTCTCGCTCGAGAGCGGCCCGCCCGTCTCGCTCACCGTTACCGAGCTCCGCGTCCCCGTCCCTGCGCAGCTCGCCGCCGGCACGCCGCTCGACCCGGCCACGCTCGACCTCCGCGGCAGTAGCGCGAACGTCGTCCTCAATGTCGGCGCGCTCACCGGCGCCGTGCTCCTCCCCGCCCCCACGAGCGGCGACCAGCCCACCCCCGCCGAGCCCGCGCCCTTCACCACCGAGCCCCTCCGCATCACCCTTGCCGCGCCCGACCTCGCCAAGCCCGCGTCCATCACCGGCGGCACGCGTGCGACACTCAATGGCGCATCCGCGGGCCAGTTCAGCATCAACGCGACGGCCGACGGCCTGCTCGACGAGCAGGGCCGTCTCCGCGCGTTGCAACCGAATCAGTCCCCCGTCGGCGCGGTCACCGCCGACATCACGCTCAACCAGCTCGCCACCGCGCTGGCGCAGCCCTTCCTCGCCGCGTTCGATCTCCCGCTCGACATCACGCGTGATGTCGGCCCGACGCTCGACCTCGCGCTCCGCGCTCATACCACCCCCGCCGCCGCGCCGGCAGAGTCCGCCGCGGGCCTCGCCGCCATCCCGCCGACCGACGCCACGCTGACCATTTCCGCCGCCAATCTCTCCGCCTCCGCCGCGACCCGTCTCGAGCAGGGCGTCCTCCGCACCACCGGCGACGGCATCCGCGTCAACATCTCGTCCGCCGCGCCGGTCGTTACCGGCCTGCTCGCCGCAGACGACAACACGCCGCCCCCGGTCAGCGTCGACGGCGCGATGGGCGTCGAGCTTGCCGTCACCGATCTCGCGGCCGACCTCAACTTCCTCTCCGGCCCCGGCGCATCCACACCCCTCGCCGCGATCGACGGCCAGATCAACCTCGCGGTCACCGATCTCCGCGCAACGCTCCCGCCCACCAAGGCGACCGACACCCAGCCCGCGATCGCCGCCGCGCCGATCACGATCCCGCGTGCCGCGCTCGGCATCGCCCTCGCGCAGTCGCAGGCCCCGCGCATCACCCTCGATGCCCAGGCGACGACCACCGACGCGCCCGCGCCCCTCACGCTCACCGCCGACATCACCGCCGACGGTCTGAAGTCCGGCTCTCTCCCCTCCGGCTCCGCGCTCGACCGCCTCATCGGCTTCCGTCTCGCCGGACAGGTGCAGGCCACCTCCATCCCGCCCGCGATCCTCCGCGCGGTCCCGCAGCTCGCCAAGTATGCGCCAACCACGGACCTCGCGCGCAGCGAGCTCGACGCCGCGATCGCCAGCGCGCTCGGTGCCGCTGTCGGCGCAGGCGCGGACGCTACCTTCACCCTCGGCCAGCCGCAGGGCGGCGGCGGACAGGTCGTCCGCGTGCAGCTCGCCACCAAGGCCCAGGGCGCGGGCGCCGACATCTACGCTCGCCTGACGCAGCGCGAGTTCGCCATCACCGGCGCAACCACCTTCATCGTCGCCGACCCCGCCTCCATCAACCGTCTCGTCGTCGCGGCCACGACACCCGCCGAGCCCGCGCCCGCATCCTCCCGCCCCATCACGCTCGACCAGCGCGCCAAGCTCTGGGTCCGCATCCCCGAGCCGATCGTTGTCCCGCTCATGCAGTCCGCCGATGGCGGGATCTCGCCCGATTTTGCCCGCGCAAAGACCGCCGTCGTCACTCTTGCCTCGGAGAACGAGCTCGTCGTCAGCGGCATCCCCGTCGGTAGCGAGCCGGGCGCGACGCCCGATGCGCCCGCGGCCACCATCTACACCGGCGCAAAGCTGGCAAAGCTCGAAGCCCGCGTCGAAGCGTCCCTCGCCGCGCTCGCCGGCGAGTCCGCCAAGCTCGACCCCGCGAACCGCGCCCACATCACCCTCTCCACCGAGGCCCGCAACCTTCAGAACCAGCCCATTGCCACGGTCTCCGCCGATGCCCGTGCCGCCATCGACGGCTCATCGCCGCAGGCGGTCGTCCGTCTCGCCGACATCAACACCGCCAGTGTGGACACGCTCCTCCGCCGCGACGGCCTCATCACCGGCGCACTCGGCGACCGCGCGAACATCGCGCTCCACATCGACCCCGGCGCGACCGCAGCCGATTCCGGCCTCCGCGCCGAGATCACCTCGCCCACCATCTCCGGCGCATCCCTCTCCCTCGCCAAGCGCGGCGACGCCGTCGCCCTCACCGGCCCCTCCAACATCACCTGGACCCCCGCGCCCGCTTTTCTCAACAGCATGCTCGTCACGACCGACGACTCCCCGCGCGTGACCGAGACCTCCGCGATCACCGTCAACCTCACGAAGCTCGCCATCGCCACCGGCCCCGAGGGCGCGGGCCTTCTCGCACCGGGCGTCTTCGACCTCGATGCGCAGATCGCCATGCCCCGCCTCGCCATGGAGCTCCCGGCCCCCGCGCCGGAGAAGCCCTCCACGCCGCGCCCCTCGCCCACGAACATCTCCATGGAGACCATCTCCGCTCGTGCACGCTGGGACGCCGCCGCGCCGGCGATCCGCCAGTCAGCGCCCGGCGCGCTCACCAT
>JAEYNG010000259.1 GCA_023412695.1 Planctomycetota bacterium
GTCTGGTAGTGGAAGCGGCCCGCGTCGGCCACTGCTGTGAAGTCGTGGCGCCCGGCGACCGGGTCGAAGCCCTGGGCGTAGAGGTCGGACACCGTCACGGTGTGCCCGTCCCGGGCCAGGGCCGCGACCCCGCGCCCCGCGAGCGCGCCCGCAAGGCCCTCCGCGCCCTCGAACGCGTGCTCGTGCTGATCGACGAGCGCTCCGCGCTCGGCGCCGACACCGACGTCGCGCAGTCTCTCCGCACGAGCTTCCGCGCCCTTGATGCCGCCGCGAAGCGCTCCAAATCGCAGCTCATCGCGCAGGTCGCGTCGATCGCGCGTGCCGAGTCCGCGACCAGCCAGCCCGGCGTCGTCAGCGCGATCGCCGCCCACCGCCGCGCGCTCGACGACCTGCAGATGCTCCGCATGGTGGACAGCCTGCTGACCAAGCACCGCGACGATCAGTCGCCGGTGTGGCGGCTCGTGTCATCGCGGCTCACGCGCCTTGGCCAGGAAGTCTCCAAAGCCACGACGATGGAGGCCGCGCTGCTGGAGCTGCGCGACTTCGCCGCCGCGATGGAGCTGCAGGAGCCCTTCATTGGCGAGCCGGCCATCCGCGCCGCCGCAACGAACGACCCACTCCTCCCCGCATGGGACGCAAGCTCCATCAGCGCGCTCACCGGCAACCGGGCCGCAGCGATCGCCGCAAGAATCGACGAGCTGCGCGCCGCCTACCTCGACCGCTGGGCGCGCGAGGGCGACGAGCGACGCTCCGGCACGCGCCCCACGCCGAGCGGCGAAACCGCCGCAACGGCCGCGGCCCGCCTGCGCAACCTGCGATCACTCTGCGCATGGATCGATGATGTCCGCACCATCCGCGCCCTCGGAACCCCCGCCGCGAGAACGCAGCGCCTCGGCCTGCTCGCGTGGCGCGGCCTGCCGATCTCCGCCTCCACCGCGGAGTGGCTCGCGGGCGGCGCGGACATCGAACGCCTCACCGCGGACGCAGCGGCCCAGACACTCGACACCTCGGCCCCCGCGGTCGAACGCGCACAAACAGTCCTCCGCCGCATCGAGCGCGAGCAGACCGTGCGACGGCTCATCGCCCGGCTCGACCGCGAGGCACGCGCCCGCGGCGTCATCGCCGTCCCGCCATACGCGAGCCTCGCCTCCCCGCCGACACGCGCCGCATGGATGTACGCCGAACGCGCGAAGCTGGCGGCGATCGCACGATACCTCGACGATGCCGCTGCGGCCGCACAGGCCGGCGATTCCCGCCGCGCGTCGGAGGTGATGCGGTACGTGGAGATGCTCGCGGCGGAAGTGCCGTAAAAGCCGCATAGCCACCGCGCTCTCACACAGCCTACGAATCAGCATTTATCATCCGCCCGAGCTTGAACTGCCCGGTGCAGTTTGCCATTGCGACTCAACTGTACAACTGCCACGAAGATGCCACACAAGGCCGCGACGACGGCCGACAGTCCCACGCAAAGCGTTGCGCCAAAGGCCATGATTGCGACAAAGTCGCCAGGGGTGGCAACTGCGCGACTCTCCTCAAGGATCATAAAACCGAAGAGGCACGCACCGGGCAACGATCCTGCGATGCTCAAAGCCCAGCACGCACTGGTCGAGACACGGCACGCCCCAATAAAGCTCAGCATCGAACCCGGAACCGCCGTCGCAGCCCCGAACACAGGGAGCAGGATGAGACCAAACCAGTCTGCATTTGCAATCACCGCCGGCACAGCTGTTGTACTCGCGACCGCACCGACAGCATGAGCGACGACGATGTACCGCCGCGAATAAAGACCGGACCGGGCGACGCGACGGAAACTCGCGTGCACCACGACCCCGTGCATGTGCCCGCACTCCGGACAAGCTGCCGCACCCTCGATGCCTGCTCGCATGTACCCGCACTGTGCACAGCGATCCTTCAGGTGCACGCGGGGCAGGACAACAAGCATGATCACCGCGAACAGCAGGAGCGCCGGGGCAAGCAGAAAGCTAATCAAGAGGATGATGACCTCGTCCACAAGAGCATCATAACGGAATGCGATCTGGGCCACGGATTGCAACGGATGGCCACGGACTAAAGCCGCGCTTCACGCCGCCCGGACACGGTTGACAGCGTCATGCGCGGCGACAATGCCTAGCAACCCGACCATCAGCGTCGAAACCGTCAGGCCAAGCAAACTGCTTACCCAGGTTACTTCCGCCAACAGATCGGGACGTTGCTCGTTCACGCTCTCACCAAAGACCATCGCCGCGACGATCGCGCTCGGCACCGATCCCGCGAGGGCGATTGTCCAAGCGACGCGGCGGCGAACCCGCCCTTCGGCCACATGATTCATGATCATCGGCGAAAGAACCGAGACGAGACTGGCGATCAGAGATTGAACGACCAACGGTGCACCGAGCTCGGTGTTGGCAACCGTGATGCCAACACCGGCGGCAATGAAAGCCACAGCCAGCGGCACCGCATCCAGCAACAACCTTTCGCGAGGCGATCGCTGGTACAGCCTCCAAGCGGTCGGGTCATCAAGGTCGTACACGCGGCCACACTCCGGGCACCTGCCCGCCCGCGACAGCCCGGCCGTCGAGTAGCCGCAGCGAATGCACATCGCCGCCTCATACATCGCCGGGATCAAGCGGAACCGCCGTGCCGCGAGCGCCATGAGCACAAGACCGAGCGGCAGGAGCGGGATGCACATCGTTTGAGTGTATTTGTCCCGATCGAATCGGCGCCAATCCCCCTCGATCTTCCTCCCAACCCCGCTTCCCGGCACCTTCCGCCCCGCGGCCCGGTACGATCACCACGATGTCGCAGGCCGCAGGGAGTCAGGCTGGCCCCCCCTCGGACGCTCGCGCCGCAGATGGAGCTGCGGCCGCCGCGGACCCGGGAGGCACGGACGGAGCTCGGAGGAGCGCCGCCGCGACGTCATCCCCCTCGCTGGCGCGTCTGCCGGAGGCCGACGCCCAGCTTTATCTCCACCCCCAGACCCTCGCGCGCCTCGGCACCCTCGAGCTCCGCGCCAAGATGATTGTCGAGGGCGTCATGAGCGGCGCCCATCGCTCCCCCTACCACGGCTTCAGTGTCGAGTTCGCCCAGCACCGGCCATACGTCCCCGGCGACGACATCCGCCACCTCGACTGGAAGGTCTTCGGCCGGTCCGACAAGCTCCACCTCAAGCAGTACCAGCAGGAAACCAACCTCGACCTGCTCGTCATGGTCGATTCCTCCGGCTCCATGGCCTTCGGCTCGCGCCTCTTCGCTGAGGCCTCCGGCCAGGGCCGAACCGCCAACCCCCGCGGCGGGCCCGAATGGACCAAGTTCGACCACGCCACCGCCGTCGGCGCAGCCCTCTCCTACATGGCCCTCTCCCAGGGCGACCGCGCCGGGCTCGTCGTCTTCGCCGGCGCGGGGCGGGCGCTGCTCAAG
>JAEYNG010000314.1 GCA_023412695.1 Planctomycetota bacterium
CGCTCCGGGGCGATTTGGGGTGCACGGCGATGACCCCCCACCGCTGGTCGGCGGGCGTGTTGGCGACGGAGGCGGGGACGGTCAGGACGCCGGCGAGGAGGTGGGCCGCGGCGTCCTGGGCGATGACGCCGTCGAGCGGGTAGGCCTCGAGCGGCCAGCGGGAAAGGAGCACGCCCGCGCCGACGCGGTCCGCCCCGTTCGCGCGGTACATGCGCTTGAGGCGGAAGGGGAACACGTCCGTTGCGTCGTTGCCGTACATGATGCGCGACTGGAGCGGGACGCTGGGCTCGGTGATCGACGCGACGTCTGGCGCGGCGGCGGCGACGAGGGACATCACCTCGTCGGCGGGGCGCTTGTGGCTGGCGTTGTAGTGGAAGAAGCGGACTGCGCCGGGCAGACGGGCGGCGGGATCGAAGCCCAGGGGCATGATTGCGGCGCGGCCGGTGCAGAGGATCCAGATGTGCACGAGGCACGCGAGGATCGCCAGCCCGGCGAAGACATAGCGGCGGGCGATGAGCCAGATGAGCAGCACACCGAGCGTCGCGAGCAGGCCCTGGAACGCGAGGTTGGCGAGGAGGTCGGCGTGCCACGAGGAGCCGGCGAACAGCCAGGCGAGCGCCCAGGCCGCGATCGCGCCGAGCCAGAGGAGCGACAGGAGCGTGAAGAGCCGCGAGCGTCGCGGCGGTTGGGCCGGTGGCGGATTGGTCTGCTCCCCTGCTGCCGTCACCCTTCCCCCTTTCACCCGCCGGCGCTCATCCAGGCCCACTGGCGGCGGACACCCTCATCAAACGGCGTTGCGGGCGCGTAGTCGAGCTCGGCCCTGCTGCGGGAGAGGTCTGCCCAGGTGCGTTCGACGTCGCCGGGCTGCATCGGGAGCTGCTTGATCCTGGCCTCGCGTCCGACGGTGCGAGAGATGGCCGCGATCATGTCCTTGAGCGTGACAGGGGAGCTGCCGCCGAGATTCCAGATGCGGTAGCTGTGGCGGTCGATGCGGTCGTAGGACGCGATCACGCCGCGGACGATGTCGTCGATGTAGGTGTAGTCGCGGCTGGACTCGCCGTCGCCGAACATGGAGATCTCCTGGCCTTGGGAGATGCGGCGCATGAAGTGGCTGATCGCCAGGTCGGGACGCTGCCGCGGGCCGAAGACGGTGAAGAAGCGCAGGCAGGCGGTGGGCATGCGCGTGAGGTGCCAGTGCGAGTGGGCGAGCAGCTCGCAGGAGCGCTTCGTCGCGGCGTAGGGCGAGACGGGGCCGCTGACGTCGTCGGTCTCGGCGAACGGCACCTTCTGGTTGTTGCCGTAGACGCTCGAGCTCGACGCCATGACGAAGCGCGCGACACCGGACTGCTTTGCGGCCTCGAAGAGCACGCTGGTGCCCATGAGGTTGGCGCGGGTGTAGCCGACGGGGTCGGCGATGCTGGGGCGGACGCCGGCCTTGGCGGCGAGGTGGATGACGCCGCGGGGACGCGTGCGCGACATGAGCGCGGTCATGGCATCGGCGTCGCAGATGTCGGCGCGGACGAGCGAGAAGGAGCCGGCGGTTTCCCGTGCGCGGCGTTCGATGCACTCGACGTTGCGCTGCTTGGCGCGTTCGTCGTAGAAGGGGTCAAAGTTATCAACGCCGACGATGCGCTCGTTGCGGGCGAGCAGGGCCTCGCACACGTGCGACCCGATGAACCCCGCCGCGCCGGTGACGATGATGGGCCCCGACTCCTCCGGCATGCCGACTCCTTCCGACGCCCTGCCGCGGTCGAATGCAAAAACAAAGCAGGGCGCCATCGTAAGACAGCGCCCCGCTGGAGGAGAGAGAGATCAAAGGGAAGGTCTGAACGCTATCGGCATGCCTGTGCGCTGCCTCTTGAAGTTTCCGCGGGGGTGCGTGCGCGCCCGCCGCTCCAACCCGCACCCCCAGTACGGTTGCCAGACTCACAATAGTTGGCCCGAAACGGGCTTCAGACCAATATCTCTACGGGAGGATGCTGCAATCGGTTCTGGATTTGCACGGCGCGCGCGAGGAACCCCCCATCTTCTCACTTTGCAGGTCCGAGAACCAGCACCGGTCGTGTACGCGTCTGGGGCGGCACAATCGGTGGTGGCGACGTGCACAGGACGATGCGCCGGAATTGCGCCGTATGCATGCATTGCCCGCGCCGAGGACTTATTCGGGCGTGCGCTCGCGACGGCGCTCGGGCTTCTGTGGACGGTCTGTCTGCACATCCTCCGGGCGCGGGACTTCGACTTCGTCCATGGTCGGCGCGGGCTTCTCGGCGGCGCGGCGCTGCGGGCGCCCGGGCCGGCCCTGGCCGAATGCGCCGTCTCGCGATGCGTTCTCGAGGCGCTCGAGCAGGGCTTCCTGCTGCTCGGGCGAGAGTCGCTCGAACAGGCGCAGCAGCCGCTCGCGGCGGCCTGCATTGGCCGCGGGCGCACGATCCGGGCGGGCGGGCCGTGCGCTGTCGGTCATGGTCATCATGTCGTCGTTGGCCGCGGGTGCGCGCTGCGCTTCCGGCGCGCGGTCGCCCATTTGCTGGCGCACGTACATCTCCTCGCGCCGCTGCGCCTCGCGCTCGCGGTACTCGTCGAGCTTCGTGTCCACCGCCTCGCGCTGCGCGGGGGAGAGCCCCTCCCAGATGCGCGTCATCACGTCTTCGATGCGCGGCCCGCCGGCCATGATCTCGCGGATGCGCTGGCGGGCCGCATCCTGCTTCTCCTGCGAGGCCTCGCCCATTGAGTCTTCGGCCATGGATTCCATGTCGCGCTCGCGAGTTTCGGGTGCGGAACGCTGGCGAT
Source organism: Planctomycetota bacterium (assembly GCA_023412695.1). Lineage (GTDB taxonomy): Bacteria > Planctomycetota > Phycisphaerae > Phycisphaerales > UBA1924 > JAHBXL01. Next base: position 2,788 of record JAEYNG010000314.1, read on the forward strand.
CGCTTTCGGCACGCGGTCCGGGGCGGCGGCCGATGGCGCGGTCGATCTCCTGCGCTGCGCGGCCCGAGAGGTTCGCCTCGCGGCGGAGATCGATCAGCTCCTCGCGGTGCTCGGCCAGGTAGCTGCGCATCGCGGCACGGAAGCGGTCGGTCACGGTGCGGAACTCTTCGCGCTGATCGTCGGTCGCGCGGATGTCCTCGGTCGCATCGTCGCTCGTCAGGACGCCGAGCGCCTCGCGCAGGACCTCCGGCGGGATGCGCTCGCCCATCCGCCGCGCGGCCTGCCCATCGCCGAAGGTGTTGACCACGCCCGGAACGGATCGCTCCTTGACCGTCGGTCCCTTGAGCACCGGCTCGTCCGCGGCGGGCTTGGTGTCGGTCTTCGCATCGGCCTGGCCGAAGGATGCGCCCGAGAGGGCGAGCATCGCCGCGGCGACGAGGAAGGGCGGGTATCGCCGGTTGTTCCGCGAGCTGGAAAGGTTGGTGGTGTTCATCACCGAATCTCCTGCGAGCCTGCCCGTGTGCGGTTCATACACCTATCGTCGGCTGTCGGGGCGAGCGGCCCCGACCACGGCCAAACGAGCCTGGTGCCGGTGGTATTGCCGGTCGGGCGCACGGTTGAAGGCGGCCGCGGATCAGTATGACGACCCGGACATGCCATGAACATCGATAAGGACACCATCAGGACCGCCCTCGCCCGGGTGCCGCACCCCCGGACGGGGCAGGACGTCGTGACGTCGGGTGCGATCGCGAAGGTCGCGTACTGCGACGGGTACGGGAGCATCCGTGTTCGGGCGGGCGGGCTGCACGACGATCAGCGGCGCGGATTGCAGCAGCAACTCCTCGCGGCGGTGCGGCTGCACGCGCAGCAGGCGGGGGTTGCGCTCGCGGATGTGCACGTCGAGATGACCGACGACCTGCCCGATGCGCCTTTCCGGCCGGAGCAACCTGCGGCGGGGGCGAAGGCGGCCGCGCCGCAGCAGGCGAGCGCGGGCACGCTGAACGCCAAGCGCATCATCGCGGTCGGCGCGGGCAAGGGGGGCGTCGGGAAGAGCAGCATCGCGGTGAACCTTGCGATCGGTCTTGCGCGCAAGGGGCATGCGGTGGGGCTGATGGACGGGGATATCTATGGGCCGTCGCTGCCGACGATGCTCGGGCTGGGCGCGCTGGACACTCTGGTCCGCGGCAAGATGATCGAGCCGTTCTTTGTGCACAACCTCAAGGCGATGACGATCGGGAAGCTGGTCGATCCGGACAAGCCGCTGGTGTGGCGCGGGCCGATGGCGCACGCGGCGTTCAAGCAGCTCATCGAGCAGACGGACTGGGGCGAGCTCGACTATCTCGTCATCGACCTGCCGCCGGGCACGGGGGACGTTGCGCTGACGATGGCGCAGATGCTCAAGCTCACCGGCGCGATCGTCGTGTGCACGCCGCAGAAGGTGGCGCAGGACGATGCTGTTCGCGCAGCGCGGATGTTTCAGCAGCTCGGCGTCGAGGTGCTGGGCGTCGTGGAGAACATGTCGTGGTTCGTCGGGGATGACGGGAAGGAGTACGACATCTTCGGCCGCGGCGGGGCGCAGGTGATGGCCCAGCGGCTGGGCCTGCCGTTTTTGGGCGCGGTGCCGATCACGATGGCCCTGCGCGAGAACAGCGACAAGGGGGACCCGACAGCGAACTTCAACGATCAGACGCCCGCAGGCCGGCGCTTGGCGCAGCATCTTGATGCGCTCGTGCAGAACGTGGAGAGCCAGGTGGCGCTGGCGGCGATGCGGCAGGGGCAGGCGCAGCCGAAGCTGACGATCTCGTGATGCTCCCGGCGATTGAACAACTCGATCTGAAGAGCGCTGACGCTGTGGTCGCCGCGCTGGAGGCGGGCGCGCGGGCGAACCAGGAGGCGTCGTGCCGGCGTGGGTCGATCGACCATGTGGCAACGCCGGGGGCGAAGCTGATTGTAGCCGGTGACCTACACGACAACCCGCTGCACCTGGCGCGGCTGGTGCGGGCGGCGGGGTTTGAATCGGCCGATGCGGCCGAGTACCGGCACCTCACGTTGCACGAGCTGATCCACTCGGACCGGCTGGTGAACGGGATGGATTTCTCGTATCGCGTGCTCGCGCGGGTGGCGGCGCTCAAGGCCGCGTTCCCGGAGTATGTGCACGTGCTGCTGGCGAACCACGAGCTTGCGCAGATGACGGGCTCGGAGGTCGCCAAGGACGGGATCCGGTTCGTCGCGGCGTTCGACGAGGCGCTGGAGTATGCGTTCGGCGACGAGTCGCCGCGGGTGCGCGACGCGGTGCGGGCGTTCATCCGCTCGATGCCGATCGCGCTGCGCATGGCGCACGGCGGGGGCGGCGGCGAGCTGCTGTGTGCGCACTCGCTCCCGGGGCCGGAGCGGATGGACAGGTTCGACCCGGCCATCCTGGAGCGCGACTTGGCGGATGAGGATTATGTCGCGCGGACGGGCTCGGCGCATTTCATGGTGTGGGGCCGCGGGCAGACGAGCGAGCAGATCGCACAGCTTGTGGAGCGATGGGGCGTGTCGCTTTTCGTGCTCGGGCACGAGAAGGCGGAGGAGGGCGCGCTGCGGCTGGATGAGCGGGCGGTGGTCCTGAACTCCGATCATGCGCGGGGGGTGTATGCGGAGCTCGACTGCGCGGCGGAGGTGAAGGGCGACAGTGTGATGCGGTCGCTGCGGCGCCTGGCGGGGTGACCGTGTCGGCCGCGGGGAGCGCTATGAAACGATCGTTGCGCAGCGGGGTCGACAAAGAAACGATCGTTTCCTAGACTTGCGGGCTGGGAAAGGAGCGTTTCACAGCGATGCCCCACGCCCCCGACGCGAGGAACCGAACAACCGGCGTTTACCGCACGTCAACGACCGCGGGTGAGTCCGTGCAGGCGTTTGTGCCGCACCCGCTCCCGCCTCGGGATCCGGAGTTGCAGATCACTGAGGTGATTGAGCGGCTGCACGCCGAGGCGCTTACAGCGCTCGCCAGGCTGGAGGTGGCAGGGCGGATGGTGCCGAGCACCGGCTGGTTTCTCTACGGCTTCGTGCGCAAGGAGGCGGTGGTCTCCTCTCAGATCGAGGGCACGCAGGCCACGCTCCGAGAGGTGGTGACGTTCGAGGCGACAGAGGAGGCGTTGCGGCCGCACGATGTCGAAGAGGTGTGCAACTACGTTGACGCGATCAAGTTCGCGCGGGCGCAGCTCGCCGATCCGAAGGGCCTTCCGATCAGCACACGGCTGCTCTGCGAGACGCACAGGCGGCTGATGAAAGGCGTTCGCGGCGCGGACAAGGCGCCGGGCCAGGTCCGCCGCTCGCAGAACTGGATCGGCGGCTCTCGACCCGGCAACGCGAGATTTGTTCCACCGCCGCCGGAGGAAGTGGCGGACGCCATGACGAGGCTTGAGCAGTGGTTGCACAGCGAGGACCCGCTGCCGCCGCTGATCAAGTCCGGGCTTGCGCATGTGCAGTTCGAGACGATTCACCCGTTCCTGGACGGCAATGGCCGTATCGGCCGATTGCTCATCGCGCTACTGCTGGAGCATTGGAAGCTTCTGCCCAGTCCGCTCCTGTACCTGAGTCTGGCCTTCAAGCGGCGTCAAAGGGAGTACTACGACCGACTGTCCGCTGTCCGCACCGCCGGCGATTGGGAGGGCTGGACGGAGTTCTATCTGCAATGCGTCCGCGACGCGGCGGACGACGGTGTTGCTGTCGCCGGCGGGCTGTTCGAGCTGCTCGGCAGGGACCGCAAGCGATTGGCCGGGCATAAGCGTTCGACCGTGGCCGCGATGCAGTTGCTGGACCTGCTGCCGGATCATCCTGTGGTCACGGCGGCGCGGGTCGCGAAGCTGTTGAAGATCACTGCGCCGACGGCGCGCAAGGCGCTGGAAGTCGCGGCCGATGCGGGCATCCTTCGCGAGGCGAGCGGGAAGCAGCGCGACCGGGTCTTCGCGTATCACAAGTACCTTGAGATCCTGACGGGTGGAGAGGCGTAGGCATGACCGTACGAATGCCGCCGCCGATGTACCTTACCTCAGCCGAGGTGAAGCACCTTTGCGAGCCTCGACTCTGCACGTTCGTTGCCATCATCCCGGGTGAAACGCGCGATGACTGGTATGTCGTCGACGTGTCCCCGCCGCTGGATGCGAGCGAACTGCGCGTCGGTGCGGGGGCAATTGACGTCGTGCTGCTCGCGAGCAGACACGTCGGGCATCCCATCTTTCCTGCGCGTGAATGGCCGGTCCACGTGTATGTAGTTCACGCGACCAACCCCGCGGTGTTTGAGAACCAGTTCCTTCGCGCGGACCACAGCGCCGTGGCCGCTTGGGGAGTGTTGTTCCGCACTTATCAAGAGGCTCGCGCGTTCTCGGAGATGTGGTGGTAGCGGTACCGAGGCTGATCGGCATTTACGGCGATGCGGCGCCCCCGCCTCAGTCAGCGACACGAATGGACCTTCGTCTGGCTCACACCGCTCCGCGCCCACTCGCCGTCAACTGCACGCCCGTCGCCGGCCGCCGCCGCAATGACGGGTTGCCGAGCTGCCCGCACGCCGCCATGGTGTCGCGGCCCTTGGTGCGGCGGCGCTTGGCGTACACGCCCTGCTCGGCCAACTGGCGCATGAAACGATCGACGTCGGATTCTTCGGGCGCACCCCACGGCGAGTTGTCACGCGGGTTGTAGGGGATGACGTTCACCAGCCCCGGCAGCCGCGGGCGCCCGGCGTACGCGCCCCGGCCCAGCACGAAGTCGCCGAGCTGCTCGGCGTGCTCGGGGGCGTCGTTGACGCCGGGGATGAGAACGTACTCGAGGCAGATCTTTGCGCCGCCGTAGATCGGCCAGTTCTCGATCGCCTCGCGCAGCTTGCTCATCGGCACCGCGCGGTTGATCGGCATGATCTTCGATCGTACCTCGTCATTGGGCGCGTTGAGCGAGACCGCCAGGGAAAGCCGGTGCCAGCCGGGGGTGTGCACCTGCTCGGCGAGCCGCGCGATGCCGTCGACGCGGCCGACGGTCGAGACGGTGATGCGGTTGCGGGCGAGCGCGGGGCCGCGATGATCGCCGAGGATCGTGATCGCACCCAGGACGTTGTCGAGGTTGTCCATGGGCTCGCCCATGCCCATGAAGACGATGTTGCCGAGGTTGGGCGTCTTGAAGTGGTGCTGCGCCGTGAACCACTGGGCGATGATCTCGCGCGTGGTCAGGTTCCGGAGCAGGCCCATCTGCGCCGTCTGGCAGAAGCCGCAGCCCATCGCGCAGCCGACCTGCGAGGAGACGCAGAGCGTGTGCGTGCGGACGCCGCGCTTGCCGATCATCGGGATGATGACCGATTCCGTCTCGTAGGCCTCGGGCTGGCCGTCGCGTCCGGGCACCTTCAGCGTGAACTTGATGACCTTGCCCTCGGGCGAGTCGCTCTCGAGCACGCGGCCGATCGGCGGAAGCGCGATCGGCGCGAGCGGGTCGTCCATCACGCCCTCGCGATAGACCGTCGCGTAGCGGTCGAGCGCGCCGAGGTATTTGCCCTTGATGCCGGCCGCGGCGCAGGCGGAGGCGTAGGCCTCGGCGGGCATGGAGAGGGGGTCGGGTTGGGGGTTGTCAATACAGCAGGACATACGCGACTTGGCCAAACACACTTGCCTTCGGGTTGATCGTAGTCGATAATTGGCCTCGAACGGACCCACGCCGAACAGTCACCCTTGGGTGGCGTGCCCGAAAGGGCTAGGCGCGGGTCTCTTCATTTTTGCCGTTGAGCACGGTCGTGCGGCGGTATCTGACGACTTTGAAAGATCTTGAGATAGTCTCGAGCGTCCGATAGCTCGGGGCGTGATGCCCGCGAGACCGATCCGACGATCATGTCCGCAAGTTGAAGCAGCGGTTCGGTATGCGACCGCTGTGCAAGCACACGTTTGACGAGCCTGTGAGCGCAGTATCGGCTGGCGTCCCTGCAACAGACGGCGATGGCCCGCTGAAACTCGCTGCCGCCGCAGGAGTCCAGCACAACGATTGCGTCCCGGATGACGCCTTGCACGGTTTGGAGCGGCGTTGTTACAGCGTGCGTGTAAAGATCGGATGCCTTGTAGCTCCGGGGCGGCATTGCCCTTTCAATCGTGACCGCTGCGTAACTCCAAGGAAGTGTTGCAGCGGCCTCCAGGTATGTAACACGCAGCGTTTGTCACACTGATTGAACTTGAACTCAGGACGTTTGAGGCCCCGGCTTGCCCGAAACTGGATGAGGCCGCTTCTGCAACGGTCCAGTTCGGTTTCAGACTCGATGATCACGGCAGCTATCGAGACGTGACGAGAGGTTCCCTCTCGCTCGAGGAACATGCCGATATCGCCAGATTCGTCAATAAAGAGGTGCAAGGCCTAGATACTAACCGGCGCATGCATGGTGGATGCAGTACGTAGCGGCCTGACTGGGAACTACACTGACTGGGATGCGACTGGCACTGGCACAACTGAACCCCACCGTCGGCGACCTTGCCGGCAACGCCCGGCTGATCGCCGATGCCGCCGCGAAGGCGCGGGAGGGGGGCGCGGACCTTTTGGTGTGTCCGGAGCTGGGCCTGAGCGGATATCCGCCCATGGACCTGCTCTGGCAGGAGGGGTTCGTCCGCGACTGTGCCGCCGCCGCGAAGGAGCTCGGCGAGCAGCACTCCGCCGGGCTCACGATCGTCTTCGGCGTTCCGCTGCCGGCGTCGGGAGATCCCGATGATCTGTCGAAGGGGATCACCAACTCGCTGCTGGTGTATCGCGACGGGAAGATGGTCGCGTATTACGACAAGCGCCTGCTGCCGACGTACGACGTGTTCGACGAGGACCGGTACTTCGTGCCCGGTGACCGCGCGGTGGTGATCGATGTTCCGACGCGCGCGGGGCCGCAGGTGAAGGTCGGGCTGTCGATCTGCGAGGACCTCTGGAAGGGCGAGGATGCGGGCTTCTCGCATCGTTACCTCGATCAGGCGGACCCGGTGATTGCGCTTGTCGAGGCCGGTGCAAAGCTGATCGTGAACCCGTCGGCGAGCCCGTTTGTGCTCGGCAAGGGCAAGCGCCACCGCGACATTTTGCAGCGACACGCGGTGCGGCACGGGGTGACGGTCGCGGGTGTGAACCAGGTCGGCGGGAACGACGAACTCATCTTCGACGGTCACGCGGCGGTGTTCTCGGCGCAGGGCGAGCTGCTCGCCGCGGGCCCGGGCTTTGAGGAGCACACGCTCGTCATTGATCTTGACGGGAAGAGCACAAGCGGCGCGGGCACCCCGGACCCGGTGCTGACGACGAGCGATGAGGAGCAGCTGTTCCGCGCGCTGGTGCTCGGCGTGCGCGATTACTGCCACAAGTCCGGCTTCAAGAGCGGCATCATCGGGCTTTCCGGGGGGATCGACTCGGCGGTGACGGCGGTGATTGCCGCCGCCGCGCTCGAGCCGGCGAATATCACCGGCGTCAGCATGCCGGGGCCATACTCGTCGGAGCACTCGAAGACGGACGCGGCGGAACTGGCCGCGAGGCTTGGCGCTCGGTATATCACCGTGCCGATCGGAGACGGCTTCGAGGCGCTCCGCGCCACGCTGTGCGCGAGCTTCGGCGAGATCACGGGCGTGACGGAGGAGAACCTGCAGTCGCGTCTCCGCGGCACGGCGATCATGGCGCTGTCGAACCAGACCGGCGCGATCGTGCTGACGACCGGCAACAAGAGCGAGCTCGCCGTCGGGTATTGCACGCTCTACGGCGACATGAACGGCGGGCTCGCGGTGCTCAGCGATGTCTCGAAGCTGTGGGTCTACCGGCTGGCCAACTGGATCAACGCGAATCCCACACGGCTCGGGCTCGCGCTGCACAGGGATGGCCCGGCCCTCGGGCCGATCCCGCGGTCCACGATCACCAAACCGCCATCGGCGGAGCTTCGGCCGGATCAGACGGACGAGGCAAGCCTCGGGCCGTACAGCCAGCTTGATGAGATCATCGAGCGCGTGGTCGAGCGGCGGCAGAACCCGGAGCGGATCGTCCGTGAGACAGGGTTCGAGCCCGCGGCGGTGCGGAAGATCGCCCTGCTGATCGACCTGTCAGAGTACAAACGCAAGCAGGCCGCGATCGGCCTGAAGGTTACCTCGGTCGCCTTTGGCGCGGGCCGGCGATTCCCGAACGTGCAGCGGTACCAGCCGTGGGAGAAGCTCTAAGTCCCCATTGCCCCTGCCCCTGCCCCCTGCCGGGGGGTCCTGAAACCCGCGGCCCGGCTTGCCGAACAAGCCGCGGGAGGTCACGATGGCCCAGGCCGCCTGCGCGAGCACGTGGATGCACAACGAGAACGGACACAACCCGCACGCCCGTCTTGTCGATCCGAATGTCACGGCCGACCAGCGGACGTACGCGCTGTTCATGCACCTGAGTCTGATCGCGACGCAGATTATCCCGTTCGCGATCGTTATCCTGCCGCTGATCATGTGGCAGATCAAGAAGGACGACTCGCGATTCCTCGACGATCATGGGCGCGAGACCGTGAACTTCCACATCTCGCTGCTGCTCTACAGCGTGGGGATCGTGCTGCTGTCGCTGATCACCTGCGGGCTGGCGGCGGTCGCCGTGGTCCCTCTCTACATCCTGGGGATCGTCGGGATGATCATGGGCGCGATCGCCGCGAACCGCGGCGAGTATTTCCGCTACCCGGCCACGATCCGTCTGGTCGGCCCGCCGCAGTAACACGAGCTGGATGAACAGGGTCTTTCAGCGCTCGCCGCGAGGCTCGGCCGGTCGTGCGACGGGCGTCGGCGCTGCTGGACGCGTTTCGCCGTTGCGTTGTGCGCCGTTCGTGGCTGCCGTGCCGTTGCCGCGGGTCGTGGTGGTGTGGTGATCGTCGAACTCGTCGCCGCGGAACAATGAGCCGAGGTAGACGCGCCGGACGAGCTCGTTGTTGATGAGCTCTCGCGGCGTGCCCTCGGCGAACTTCTTCCCCTCGTCGATGATGTACGCCCGGTCGCAGACGCGGAGCGTCTGCTGGACGTTGTGGTCGGTGATGAGGCAGGCAATTCCGCTCGCCGCGAGCCGGCGGATCTCGACCTGCAAGTCCTCGACCGCGATGGGATCCACGCCGGAGAAGGGTTCGTCGAGGAGGATGAGCTTGGGCTCGGTGACGAGCGACCGGGCGATCTCGAGCTTTCGCCGTTCGCCGCCGGAGCATGTCCGCGCCTGGTGCTTGGCCTTGTGCGACAGGCCGAACTGCTCGAGGAGTTCCGCCGCGCGGTGGTGTCGGGCCGCGCGGCCCAGCGGCAGGGTTTCGAGGATGGCCAGCAGGTTCTGCTCGCAGGTCATCCGCTGGAAGACGCTGGGCTCCTGCGAGAGGTAGCCCATGCCCAACCGCGCCCGCTCGAACATCGGCATGGTCGAGATGTCCTTGCTGTCGAAGCTCACCTTCCCGGCGTCGGGCTCGATCATCCCGATCGTCATGCGGAAGGAGGTCGTCTTCCCAGCGCCGTTCCGGCCCAGCAGCCCGACGATCTCCGACTTCTCGACGTGGAACGAGACGCCGTTGACGACGGTGCGTCCGGCGAAGGACTTCTTCAGGTTGTGCGCCTGCAGGAGGGCCACGGACAGAGTGTAGGGGAAGAGCGGGCGGAAAGTTCGGCGAATCGACCCCGTCCGGGAGGCGAGGCCGCTCGGTGCCGGCGATCACATCCGGGCGTGGAGCACGGGCATCGTCTCCAGGTATGCCCGCGCCGGCCCGCAGTCGTTTTTCCCAAACCCCTCGTACGGCCCGTCGTAGCACACGCCGCCCTTGTCCAGCATCACGACCCGCGGCCGCAGACGCCGCAGAAGCTCCCGGTCATGTGTTACGAACACCGTGGTCCGCACCAGCTTCTCCGCGGTGGGTTCCGTTCCGTTCTCAAAGCCGTGGGGAGATTCAGGGTGTTCA
>JAEYNG010000187.1 GCA_023412695.1 Planctomycetota bacterium
GCCGTGTGTCGCGGCCCTTTTCTCTGCGCGGCCCCATCGCCGACGCTCGCCTAGCGTCTGTGGATGTCTACGCCATCGACTCCCCAAACAGAGAACGCCCACGGCCCCGCGGCCCATGGCCCCGGCGACGCCCCCCCGCACCGCTACACCGCCCGCCTCGCCGACGAGATCGAGCTCCGCTGGCAGCGACTGTGGGAGGAGAGCGGGACCTTCGTCCAGGCCAACCCCGGCCAGCCCGGCTTCGACGCCGCCAAGCCCAAGTTCTTCTGCCTCGACATGTTCCCGTATCCCTCTGGCGCGGGCCTGCACGTCGGCCACCCGCTCAGCTACACGGCGACGGACATCGTCTCGCGCTTCATGCGCATGAACGGCTACAACGTCCTGCACCCGATGGGCTGGGACGCCTTCGGCCTCCCCGCCGAGCAGTACGCGATCCAGACCGGCATCCACCCCGCGATCACCACGCGCCAGGCGACCGACAACTTCCGCCGCCAGCTCAAGCGCTTCGGCTTCAGCTACGACTGGTCGCGCGAGGTCTCGACCATCGACCCCGCGTACTACAAGTGGACGCAGTGGATCTTCCTCCGCGCGTACAACGCGTGGTTCGACCCGACCGCCCCCGGCGGCGGCAAGGCCCGCCCGATCTCCGAGCTCATCACCGCCCTCGAGGGCGGCGATCTGCGCGTCGGTCTCGACGGCGAGCTTGTCCACATCGGCAACGCCGCGACGCTCGGCGTGATCGGCGGCGAGCCCGCCGGCACGCGCCGCTGGCACGAGCTCGCGCCCGACGAGCAGCGTGCCGTCATCGATAACCAGCGCCTCGCCTACATCGACGAGGCCACGGTGAACTGGTGCCCCAAGCTCGGCACCGTGCTCGCCAACGACGAGGTGATCGACGGCCGCTCCGAACGCGGCGGCCACCCCGTCCTGCGCAAGCCGCTCCGCCAGTGGATGTTCCGCATCACCGCCTACGCCGAACGTCTGCTTCGCGACCTCGACACTGTTGATTGGCCCGCCTCGACGAAGGCGATGCAGTCGGAGTGGATCGGCCGCAGCGAGGGCGCGGAGATCGACTTCCCGGTCAACGGGGACCCTTCCCAGACCATCCGCGTCTTCACCACGCGCCCCGACACGCTGTTCGGCGCGACGTTCATGGTCGTCGCGCCCGAACACCCGATCGTGCAGGCCGCGATCGACTCATCCGCTCTCTCCGCCGCCGAGCGTGAAGCGCTCCGCGCCTACGTCGCCGCCGCGCGGAACCGGTCCGACGTCGACCGCATGGCCGACGCCAAGGACAAGACGGGGGTCTCCATCGGCCTGTCCTGCCGCAACCCCGCGACCGGCGCGGCGATCCCCGTCTGGACCGCCGACTACGTCCTCATGGGCTACGGCCACGGCGCGATCATGGCCGTCCCCGCGCACGACGAGCGCGACTTCGCGTTCGCGTCGAAGTTCAACCTGCCCATCCGCGATGTCGTGTACCCGCGCACGCAGCTGGCCATCGGCTTCTACACGCGCCACGCGACGCCCGAGGAAGAAACCTCCGGCCGGTGGAAGCAGGTCCTGGCCGACTTCCTAGGCCTGACCGCCACCGGCGACCTCAAGCCCGACATGTTCGGCGAGGTGCTCGACGCCGTCCGCGGCCGGCGCGAAGGTCCCGTGCAGCCCGGCGCAAAGGAATCCCCGCACCTGACACCCCGCGGCATGATCTCCGGCGAATACCTCGAGGCGATCGGAGGCTATGAGAGCCTCGAGCAGCTCCGCGCGCACTACCGCGACGGCGCGGTGTTCGCCGAGGAGGGCGCGGCCTACAGCGGCCACGGCTACGCCGTGAACTCCGCGAACGACGAGGTCACGCTCGACCTGCTCCCCACCGAGGACGCCAAGCGCCGGGTCATCGAGTGGTTGGAGAAGTCCGGCCGCGGCAACCGGAAGATCAACTACAAGCTCCGCGACTGGGCTTTCTCGCGCCAGCGCTACTGGGGCGAGCCCTTCCCGATCGTCTTCGACGCCCAGGGACGGCACTACCCCGTCTCCGAGACCGCGCTGCCCGTGCAGCTCCCCGAGCTCGCCGATTATTCGCCGGTCGAGTCCGACGACCCGATGCCGCTGCTGGCCAAGGCCACCGAATGGATGAACACCACCGCCGGCGCAGCGGGCGTCAGCCCCGAGCTGCTCCCCCCGGAGACACCGGTCCGGCGCGAGGCCAATACGATGCCCGGCTCCGCGGGCTCCTCGTGGTACTTCCTGCGATACTGCGACGCGAACAACGCTGAGCGGTTCGTCGGACGCGAGGCCGAGCAATACTGGATGGCCTCGGGCGGCAAGCCGGGCGTGGACATCTACATCGGCGGCTCGGAGCACGCCGTCGGCCACCTGCTCTACTCACGTTTCTGGCAGAAGCTGCTGTTCGACCTCGGCGAGGTCTCCTCGGCCGAGCCGTTCGCGCGGCTCTTCCACCAAGGCCTCATCACCAGCTACGCCTACCAGCGCGCGGACAAGACCATCGTCCCGACCGACGAGGTATCCGAGGTCGGCGAGGGCAGGTTCGTCCACACCAAGTCCGGCGAGAGCGTCACGCCCGTCGTGACGAAGATGTCCAAGCGCTACAAGAACGTCGTCAACCCCGACGACATCATCGCCGAGTTCGGCGCGGACACGTTCCGCCTTTATGAGATGTACATGGGCCCGCTCGACCAGAGCAAGCCCTGGAACACCCGCGACGCCGTCGGCATCTTCCGCTTCCTGCAGCGACTGTGGCGCCTCGCCGTCGATGAGCAGACCGGCGAGCTCCGCCTCCGCGCCGAGCGCAGCGAGCAGGTCGAGAAGCAGCTCCACCGCACGATCCACAAGGTCGCGAGCGATATCCCGCGGCTGGCGTTCAACACCGCGATCGCCGCGCTCATCGAGTTTGTCAACGTCTCGACCACGGCCGGCGGCCTGTCCCGCGACCAGCTCGACATGGCCGTCCGCGTGCTCGCGCCGTTCGCCCCGCACATGGCCGAGGAGCTCTGGTCGCGCATGGGCAACACCCGCCCGCTCGCGTTCGAGCCCTTCCCGAGCGCCGACCAGCGCATGCTCGTGGACGACAGCATCGACGTGCCCGTGCAGATCGGCGGCAAGGTCCGCGCGAAGGTCACCGTCCCCGCGGGCGCGGACAAGGCCGCGCACGAGGCCGCGGCGATGGCCGACGAGAAGGTCCAGGCCGCCCTCGCGGGCAAGAACGTTCAGAAGGTTGTCGTTGTCCCCGGCAAGATGATCAACATCGTCGCGAGCTGACCCGGAGCCGGGTCATTCCTCGATGATGACGGGAACGACGGTGCGCCGCGACCACTTCGACGGCGACGCCGACCACCACAGCACGCTCGCGGCGTCGGTCGCCGGCGGCTGATCGATGGGCTCGTCCAGCACCACCACGCGCACCACCCGCCCCGGCGTCCGCTCGGCGTCGAGCACGCCGCACGCGGCAAGCGTCGCCCGCAGCTGCGCCGGATCGGTCGAGGTCACGAGGTTCATCACCTGCCGCGAGCCCAGCATGCCCCCGCCCCGAACGCCCCGCAGGTACTGCGCCGCCAGCAGCGGGGTTTCGAACGCCCGCGGCTCGATCGCAACCGCCGACGCAACAGAATCCGAGAACGCCGCGCCGGGCATCACGTCCGACGCGACGGCGAACCCGCCGCCGGCCGCCGCGACGCGGCGCAGCCGCTCCGACACCGACCGGGTGTTTCCCGCCACGACGACCGCCAGC
>JAEYNG010000480.1 GCA_023412695.1 Planctomycetota bacterium
CCGCAGCGGTCGCAGATGATGCCCTTGTACTTCGTGCCCTTGTACTTGCCGCAGGCGCACTCGTAGTCGCGCTCCGGCCCGAAGATCCGCTCGCAGAACAGGCCGTCCTTCTCCGGCCGGTACGTGCGGTAGTTGATCGTCTCGGGCTTCTTCACCTCGCCGTAGGACCACGAGCGGATGTCGTTGGGCGACGCCAGCGTGATCTTCACGGCGCTGTAGTCATTGATCCGGTCGTACACGTTCTCGGTCATCACGTTGATCGCTCCAGGGGCCTCTGTCGGCCCGGTGCGGGCGTGGGTTGTTCAGGCAAACGTCGCGGTAGGTTCGGTAGTCGTCTCTCGCGCCGGCGTCACAGCAGGCTGCCGCCGTCGGTCGAGGCCTTCTCGAGGGTGATGTTCATGCCGAGGCCCTTGATCTCGTTGCACAGCACGTCGAACGCCACCGGCATGCCGGCCTCGAGCTTGTTCGTGCCCTTGACCATGCTCTCGTAGATCTTCGTGCGGCCCTCGACGTCGTCGGACTTGACGGTGAGCAGCTCCTGCAGGATGTACGACGCGCCGTAGGCCTCGAGTGCCCAGACCTCCATCTCGCCGAACCGCTGGCCGCCCGTGCGGGCCTTGCCGCCGAGGGGCTGCTGCGTGATGAGCGAGTAGGGACCCGTCGCGCGGGCGTGGATCTTGTCGTCCACCAGGTGGTGCAGCTTCAGGATGTACATGAAGCCCACCGTGGTGCGCTGCGTGAACGGCTCGCCCGTGCGCCCGTCGAAGAGCTGGATCTTGCCGCCGCGGGGCATCCGCGCGAGCAGTTCGCGCGGGTGCGGCCACGTGCCGGTCTTCTCGTAGTTCTCGAGCTTCTTCGTGACGTGCTCGTTAGCCTCCTCGACGGCCTTGTGGACCTCGTCCTCCGAAGCGCCGTCGAAGACCGGGGTTACGGCCTGGAAGCCCAGCACGTGCGCCGCCCAGCCCAGGTGCGTCTCGAGGATCTGGCCGACGTTCATGCGACTGGGCACGCCCAGCGGGTTGAGCAGGAAATCGACCGATGTGCCGTCCTCCATGAACGGCATGTCCTCCTCGGGCACGATGCGGGCGATCACGCCCTTGTTGCCGTGACGGCCGGCCATCTTGTCGCCCACCGAGAGCTGGCGCTTGGTGGCGATGTAGACCTTCACCATCTCCAGCACACCGCTGGGCAGCTCGTCGCCGCGCTTCATGTGGCCGATCTTGCGTTCCTTCTCCTTCCGGTTGGCCTCGATTCGCGGCCAGAACTGGCGGTAGGTGACCTCGGCCTGCTCGCGGGCCTCCTTCGAGCCCTTGATCCACTTCAGGTCGAAGTTCTGGATCTGCTCGAGGATGACCTCGGCGATATCGCTGGCACCGACCTTCTGGCGGGTACTGGGGTCGACCATCGGGGTGCCGATGATGTCGTTGATGGCGTTGACCATCTGCTTGAACAGCCCGACGGCCTTCTCGTCCATGTCCTTGCCGTAGGCGTCGATGTCCGCCTGCAGCCGCTTCTTCTGGTCCGCCGTCAGGTGCATGCGCCGGCTGAACCGCTTGGCGCCGATCACGATGCCCTCGACGCCCGCGGGCACCTCGAGCGAATCGTTCTTCACGTCCTCGCCCGCGCGGCCGAAGATCGCGTGCAGCAGCTTCTCTTCCGGCGTCAACTCGCTCTTGGACTTCGGGCTGACCTTGCCGACCAGGATGTCGCCCGGGCCCACGCGGGCGCCGATGCGGATGATGCCCTGGTCGTCGAGGTTCCGCAGCATCTTCTCGCTGACGTTCGGGATGTCGCGGGTGAACTCCTCGCGCCCGAGCTTGGTCTCGCGGATCTCGACGTCGAAGCTGTCGATGTGGATGCTGGTGAACACGTCGTCCTTCACCAGACGCTCGTTGATGACGATCGCGTCCTCGAAGTTCGAGCCGTCGTAGGTGTTGAACGCCACCATGATGTTCTTGCCGATCGCCAGCTCGCCCATCCGGGTGCTCGGGCCGTCGGCCAGGATCTGGCCCTTGGCGACCTTCTGCCCGGGCTTCACGACCGGGCGCTGGTTCAGGCAGGTGCGCTCGTTCAGGCCGGCGAACTTCCGCAGCACATACTCGTCGGAGTTGTCGATGATCACCCGGTGCGCGTCGACGTACGTGACCGTGCCGGCGTTCTTCGCCTTCACGATCATGCCCGAGTTCAGCCCGACCTCCTTCTCCATGCCCGTCGCCACCACCGGCGGCGTGATCTTGATCAGCGGCACCGCCTGACGCTGCATGTTCGAGCCCATGAGCGCGCGGTTCGCGTCATCGTGCTCGAGGAACGGGATGAGCGCGGCAGAAACGCCGACGATCTGCTTGGGCGCGATGTCGAGGAACTCGATCTGCGTCGAGTCGATCTCGGTCAGCTCGCCGTCCACGCGGGCCAGGATCGCGCCTTTCTTGAGCTTGCCCTCGGAGTCGATCGTGTCGGCCGGGGCCAAGATCGCCTTGATCTCCTCGTCCGCCCGCAGGTCCACGATCTTCCCGGTGACCTTGCCGTCCTTCACCGTGCGGTACGGCGTGCGGATGAAGCCGTATTCGTCCACGCTGGCGTAGATGCCCAGCGAGGAGATGAGGCCGATGTTGGTGCCTTCGGGCGTCTCGATCGGGCAGATGCGGCCGTAGTGCGAGATGTGCACGTCGCGCACCTCGAAGCCGGCACGCTTGCGGTTCAGGCCGCCCGGCCCGAGGGCCGACAGACGCCGCTCGTGCACGAGGCTCGACAGCGGGTTGGTCTGGTCAACCACCTGCGACAGCTCGCTGCGGCCGAAGAAGAAGTCGATCGCGCTCGAGATGCTCTTGGAGTTCACCAGGTCCGCGATCTTCGCGATCTCGTCCGGGTCCTTGACGCTCATGCGCTCCTGCACCGTGCGGCGCAGCTTCAGGAAGCCCTTGCGCAGCTCCTCGACCGCCAGCTCGTCGAGCGTCCGCAGACGCCGGTTGCCGAGGTGGTCGATGTCGTCGACCTGGGCGGCGGGCCGCCCGGTCTTCGGGTCGATGCGCTTGGACCGCAGGTCGAGCACGTACGTGATGACCTTGAGGAAGTCCTCGGCGCGGATGAACATCGCGTCCTCGGGCACGTTGAGGTTGAACTTCCGGTTGATGCGGAAGCGGCCCACGCGTCCGAGGCGGTAGCGAGTCTCGTCGTAGAACTTCTCGAAGAACAGCTGCTTGGCCTTGTCGACCTGCGGCGGGTTGCCCGGGCGCAGCTTCGAGTAGATCTTCAGCAGCGCACGCTCGTAGTCGTTCTCGGCGTCGAACAGGTCGAGCCGCTCCTCGGCGACCGTGTTGAGGATCAGCGGGTCCTGCGGGTTCTGGATGACACGGACCTTCTTCAGGCTCGACGCCGTGATCTTCGCCGCGGCCTCCTCGCCGATCTGCCGGCCCACGTGCACCAGCTCCTCGCCGGTCTCGGTGTCGATGATGCTCGCCGCGGCCCAGTGCTCCGGACGCACCTTCTCCGCCGCGATCTCGTTCACCTCGTAGAACAGGCCGAGGATCGCGTCGGTGCTGGCGATCGACTCGTCGAGGCAGCGCAGGAAGGTCGTCGCCGCGAGCTTGGTGCTCTGGTCGATCCGCATCGCCAGAACGTCCTTCTTCGTCACCTCGAGCTCGATCCACGAGCCGCGCTCGGGGATGATGCGGGTGGAGTGCAGCGGGCGGTCGCCCTCGGCCGAGACGATCGAGAAGTCGACGCCCGGGGAGCGGTGGAGCTGGCTCACGATCACGCGCTCGGCACCGTTCACGATGAACTCGCCGCCGCCCATCATGATCGGGAACTCGCCGAGGTAGATCTCTTCCTCGGCGACGTCGGGGTGGCCCTCGCGGGTCATCCGCACCGCCACACGGAAGGGCAGGCCGTACGTCAGCCGCAGCTCGCGGCACTCGTCGGGCGTGTACCGCGGCTCTTCGAGCGCGTAGTACAGGTACTCCAGCTTCATCGTCCCGTCGTAGCTCTCGATCGGGAACACCTCGCGCAGCAGGGCCTCGAGCCCGAGCTGGGTGTCCCGGTCATGCGGGGACTTCATCTGCTGAAGAAAGCGCTCGTACGCGTCCGTCTGTACCTTGGTGAGGACAGGGACAGGAGCCGCGTCACCGCGCTTGGAAAAGTCGCGCACGTTGGTCGCTGCCATCGATGACCTCGCGATCGTTGGTATAGCCAACAGCTCCGGTAGGAGCCGTTTCTTGAAATTTCGTTATGCCGCTCTGCTCAAAGCGTTCTGCACCCGCTGCTTTTGCCGCCAATCGGCAACTATAGGACCATTTCCTGCCAAAAGGCAAGCCGCTCGGAATAGCACCCACCCCCTGCCTAGGGGGCGGCCACACAAAGGGCGAAAAAAAGCCCCCCGGGGTTCGCCCCGGGGGGCCTTCAAACTTTGCTCAACAAGCCGCGATCAGGCGAGCTCGACCGTGGCGCCGGCCTCGGTCAGCTGCTTGGCCATCTTGTCGGCCTCTTCCTTGCTGACGCCCTGCTTGACCGGCTTGCCCGGGTTGTCGGCGAAGGCCTTCGCCTCGGCCAGGCCCAGGCCGGTCAGCTCGCGAACGACCTTGATGACCGCGATCTTCTTCGCGGCGTCAACAGCCTTCAGGACGACGTCGAACGAGGTCTTCTCCTCGGCCTTCGCCGCGCCGCCGCCGGCCGCCGGACCCGCCATCATCACCGCGCCGCCCGCGGCGGGCTCGATGCCGTAGGTGTCCTTGAGGTACTTGCCGAGCTCGACCGCGTCCTTGAGGGACAGGCCAGCGAGCTGATCACCGAGTTCCTGAATCGATGCCATGGTTCAAATCCTTCCTAGCAATCCGAACGTCTCGTCCGAGAGGCGCCAGACCTGTTCCGGCGTTTAACCCCCAGAGGGGCCAGTCGGTCGCAGAGTTGTAAGTTGTTTAGCCAGCCTTCTTTGCGATCGTCTCGCCCTTCTCGAGCTTCTCCTCGATCGCCTTGACGATGCTGGCGAGCTTGGAGCCCGGCCCCTTGACCTGCGACACCAGCTTGCCCGCCGGCGCGAGGATGAGGGTGACGGTCTGGCCGAGGGCCTCTTCGCGCGTCGGGAACTTCGACAGCTCCGTAACGCCGTCCTTCCCCTTGAACACGGTGCCGTCGAGGATCGCCCCCTTCAGCTCGATGTTCGGGAAGTCGTTGAGGAGGGCGACGACCTCGCGGGCGACCTCGACGACGGACTGGCCACCGTAGGCGATCGCGGTCGCACCCTGAAGCAGGGACTCGAGACCGCTCAGGCCGCTGCCCTCGAAGGCCTTACGGGCCAGCGAGTTACGGACGACCGAGATCTCGATCTTCTTGTTCCGCAGCTTCGCGCGGATCCTGTTGGTGTCGTTGCTCGAGACGCCGCGGATGCTGAGCAGGGCTGCATCTTCGAAGCCCTCCAGCCGCTCGCGGTACTCGCTGATGATCATCGACTTGATGGTCTTGGACATGGTTCAGCTCCGGCTGCGGCTTACGCCTCGACGGCGGTCGAGACGACCCGCACCGGCACGCCGGGGGTCATGCAACCGCTGATGACACACTTCTTGATGAACACGCCCTTGGCGGTGTTCGGACGGGAACGCTCGATGTGGTGGATGAAGTGCTCGAGATTCGCCGCGAGGTCCGCCGCGGGGAAGCTCATCTTGCCGATCACGGCGTGGACGTTGCCGCTCTTGTCGTTGCGGTACTCGACCTTGCCCGCGGCGTATTCCTGAACGGCCTTGGGGACGTCCGGCGTCACCGTGCCGCTCTTCGGAGAAGGCATCAACCCCTTGGGGCCGAGCACCTTACCGAGCTTCGACACGACACGCATCATGTCCGGCGAGGCGACGGCGACGTCAAAGTCCATCCAGCCGCCCTCGACCTTGGCCACCAGCTCGTCCGCACCGGCCTCGATCGCACCGTTCTCACGGGCGGCTTTGACCTGGTCCTCGCGGCAGAACGCGATGACGCGCTTGGCCTTGCCGATGCCCTTGGGCAGCGAGACGGAGCCGCGGATCGCCTGATCCGCCTGCGCCGCGTCGATGCCGAGGTGCATCACGACGTTGACCGTCTGGTCGAACTTGGGGCCCTTGAACTTCTTTACCGCCTCGCACGCCTGCACTGCTTCGAGGGCTTCCTTCGGAGCAAGACCGACATTCGCCTTGTGGCGCTTGGAAAGCTTGGTTGCCATGGGTTCAGGCCTCCACCACTGTGACGCCCATCTGGCGGCAGGTTCCCTCGATTGTCCGCATCGCCGCCTCCATCGAGGCAGCGCCCAGGTCCGCAAACTTCTCCTCGGCGATCTTCTTGACCTGCGCCTTGGTAATCTTGCCGACCTTGTCCTTGTTCGGGGTGCCGGCGCCCTTCTCGATCTTGGCGGCTTCCTTGATCAGCTCGGCCGCGGGAGAGGACTTCAGCTCAAACGTGAACGTGCGGTCCGAATAGGCGGTGACGACTGCAACGACGATCTTGCCGTTGAACTTGGCCGTCTCGGCGTTGAACTTCGTGATGAACTGGCCGGGGTTGACGCCCGCACCACCCAGAATCGGGCCGAGCGGCGGCGCAGGGGTCGCCTTCCCGCCCGGAGCCTGGACCTTGAAGACCTTGGTGATTTCTTTCTTGGCCATTGTTGTTCTCCACCTCCCACCTTCCCCCCCGCGCCGGGCGAGGTAAGCGGGAGCCGGCCAAGGACTCGCCGCGGGATTGGTGGTGCTTACGGTTCGAAATGACCCGCCGGTCTCGGGGGATCCGAGTGACGGGCCCGGAGTATAGCCCTCACGGGCCCGAAGACAAGATTGCGGGTTTACCCGACCCCCCCCTATCGCCCCCGTCCGGTCTCGCGGTCGTCGCGGGCCCGCTCCATACGCCGCGTAACCACCGCAAACACGACCGGCGCGGCCCCGAGCATCATTACCAGCCCGGTCGTTACGATGATGAACCCCCACTTCGGCGGCGCGAGAAGCAACGCCGCGGCAAGCCCGCCGACGACGAACAGCACCGCGATAGGCAGGAGCCAGAGCTTCACCGTTCATTCAAAGCGCGGCAACGATCGGTTGGCGATCAGCGGCTCGCGATGCTCACGATCATGAGGACGAGGATCGCACCGTATCCCAGGGTGCATAGCCCGCCCAGAACAATCGCTACCCATGCATGTGCGATGCCCTTGATCGCCGGATCGCGGTAGTACCGCCGCATCCCGATGATCCCGAGCACCACAGCGATTGGACCGAGCAACAGCCCGATGATTGGTATGAGTGCCCCAACACTGATGTAATACCCGATCAGCGCGGCGCTGTTCTTATAGGGAATGAGCGTCGATACCCCATCATTTGGTGCGGGCGATGACATTGCGCCCGCGACCGTCGGCGGCGCAGCGGTAATCGCCATCAACCGCGGCTCGTTCTGGACAGGCCGTGGCGGTGATGAGCTATCGGCGGTTTCAAGCACCGCCGACGTCGGGATACGCCCCTCTCTCGCCCACTGCTCGAGCGCGGCCATCGATGCCGGGCCGAATCGGCGGCCATCGGGCAGACAGACAAAGTATGCGTCAGCGGTGCTCATCGTTGCAGTGTCGCACAGAACGCAAGCCCGCGTCAACTCCCAGCCGGCGGCCTTGGCCAGTACACTCCGGCCATGGTGACCCTGACCCCAGATGAATGCCGCGTGCTCGGCGTGCTGATCGAGAAGGCCCTGACGACCCCACAGCAGTACCCATTGTCGCTCAACTCCTTGACCGTCGGCTGCAACCAGAAGAACTGTCGCAACCCGATCACCGACTTCGACGAGGACCGGGTATTCGACGCCATCGAGAAGCTCCGGACGAAGGGCCTTGTGCGCGAGGCCATGCTCTCCGGCAGCCGCGTCGCCAAGTATCGCCACGTGGCACGCGAGGTCCTCAACGTCGAGACACCCGCGCTTGTCGTGCTCGCCGAGCTCATGCTCCGCGGCCCACAAACCGCCGGCGAACTCCGAGGCAACGCGTCGCGCATGCAACCGATCGAATCGCTCGACGCGCTACAGGCCGTTCTCGTTTCGCTTATCAATGCCGATCCGCCGATGGTCCGCGAACTCCCCGGCGGCCACGCTCGCCGTTACGCGCAGCTCCTCTGTCCGGACCTGCATCCGGTTGATCAAGCGGTCGCCACATCATCACGTGAGCCGGCCGGTACCGCATTGAGCACCTCGGGTTCGACCGTGTCGCTGGCCGCGCGGGTCGATGCCCTCGAGCAGGAAGTCAAGCAGCTCCGCGAGGCGCTGTCACGACTTGTGATCGAGACCGGTTCGACCATCCGGCTCTAACGGTCGTTATGGCGCAGCCTCGATCGCCCGCTGCGCCTGCAGCGCCGGCACGATCACCGCCGCGGCCTGCCCGCACGCGATCGCACCGCCGGCCAGCGCGAGCATAACTACCAATGCCTTTCCGAGCCGCCCGCCGAGCCGCGCAACCGCGAACGCGACGATCGACAGCAGACCAATCGCCGCGCCGTACACCATTGCGCCCGTCAACGTCGTCGCGAACTGCTCAGCACCCATCCATTGCGACCAGTTCAACACGAGACGCGTGATCTCCGGCGTTTGCACGCCGAACTCGGTCAGCCGCTCGGCAAACTTGGGCACCGCGAAGAGCAGCATCGGGATCTGGATCCCCCACGCGACAAATGTCAGCACGCCCAGGTACCCGGCCGAACGCCCTCCCCGCCGCGTGCACGAGCACGCCGGACCACACGACTCCCGGACATTCCCAGCCACCGCCGCCGTACTCATAGATGGACTCCTTGAGCAGAGTCTTTGGGAGCACCGGCGGCACAGTTTCACCTTCACGAGTGCGAACACCAGCGCGGGAGCAGCGTCGACAGCGAAGGGATCGGTTGCCGGATGATTGATTCAGCACCGCTCACGCGATCTGCATCCCCGCGTTGCCGTCGAGCGGCAGCAGCCGCGCAAGCTTCAGAAAGCGCTCGTAGTTGCCGCGCGTCTCCTCGATCGAATCCCCGCCGAACTTCTCGAGGAACGCCCGCGCCACCTCGAACGCGACGACGTTCTCCATCACCACGCTTGCAGCCGACACCGCGCAGATGTCCGACCGCTCGTACGCGCTCATCGCCGGCTGCTTCGTGTTCAGGTCGACGCTCGGCATCCCGCGGAGCAGCGTCGAGATCGGCTTCATCGTGCCGCGCACCACCAGCGGCGCGCCGTTGCTCATCCCGCCCTCGGTCCCGCCCGCGTTGTTGGTGTCGCGTACAAAGCCCAGGCTCGGCGTGTTGATGCGCGAGCGGTCAAAGCGGATCGGATCGTGCACCTTCGAACCCGGCAGCCGCGCACACTCCTTGCCCAGCCCGATCTCCACCGCCTTGAACGCCTGGATCCCCCTCACCGCGTACGCCAGCCGCGCATCCAGCCGGTCTCGCCAATCCATCGTTGAGCCGATCCCCGGCGGCAACCCGAAGACGTGCGTTTCCACCAATCCGCCAACCGTGTCCTTGTCGATCTTGGCCTGCCGGATGATCTCGCACTGCCGCTTCGTCACTTCACCATCGGCGCCGTCTGGGCAATACGTCTCGCTCGCATCACGCGCAGCGACAAGCGATCGCCA
>JAEYNG010000492.1 GCA_023412695.1 Planctomycetota bacterium
GGCCTGTCGTCGGGCGCGTTCAACATCCAGACGCGCGACGGGTTCGAGTTCACGTTTGACGTCACGACGACCGGCTCGCTCTCGACGATGATCAACGAGATCTCCGCCGCGACGGGTGGAAAGGTCGTTGCCTCGCTCTCCTCCTCGGGCACGAGCCTCGTGCTGACGGACACGACCGGGGGCGTGGACCCGTTGATCGTGACCGGCGCGGGGGCCGAGCAGCTTGGGCTGGCCGCGCCCGACGGCATGAACACGTCGCGGATCGACGGCTCACGCCAGCAGATGCGGTACGTCGACAGCTCGGTGCTGCTCTCGAGCCTCAACGGCGGCCGCGGCGTAGGGACGGGCACGTTCGAGATCTTCGACACCTCCGGCGCTCGCGCCGTGGTGGACATCGGGGCGGACTCTCGCACGATCGGTGATGTGATCTCTGAGATCAACAGCCGAAACCTGAACGTCCTGGCGCGGATCAACGACAATGGCGACGGCATCCTGATCGAGCCCCGCGACCCGGCAACGGCGGGCTCGGTGAAGATCCGCATCGCCGACCTCAACGGCACGGTCGGCCGCTCGCTCAACATCGCGGGCGAGGCTTCGGGCTCTGGCACGAGCAACTACATCGACGGCACGTACGAGAAGAAGATCGAGCTCGGCGCGACCGACACACTCGACACACTCATCACCAAGATCAACGGCGGCGGAACACGAGTGCAGGCGTCGGTGATCAACGATGGCTCCGCGGCCGCACCGTTCAGGTTGCGCCTGACGGCACGCGACACCGGCCTCGCCGGCGCATTCACCTTCGACACCGCCGGCGCCGACCTTGGCGTCGAGACGACCGCGCAGGCCCGGAACGCGCGGCTGTTCTTCGGGTCCGACGACCCCGCGCGGGCCATCCTTGTTTCAAGCACCACCAACTCGTTCTCCGGCGTCATCGAGCGGACGACGATCGACATCGCAGGCACCTCCGAAGACCCGATCACGGTGAACCTCGGGCGCGACACCGCTGCGATCGAGACCGCGGTGAACGACTTCGTGACGGCGTTCAACTCGCTGGCGGACCGCATCGCGTCGGCGACCGCGTACAACCCGGACACCGAGACCAAGGGCCCGCTGCTGGGCGATTCGGCGGTCCTCGAGCTTCGCCGCGCCCTGTTCGCCTCATTGCAGAGCAAGGCCAAGGGCGTCTCAGGGTCGTACCAGTATCTCAGCCAGGTCGGCATCACCGGCGGCACGGGCGGAAAGATCAGCCTGAACGCGGAGAAGCTGCAGGCCGCGCTCGAGAACGACCCGCAGGGCGTCGCGGACCTCTTCGCGGCGTTCGAATCCGAAGCCGGCGAAGAGCGTACGGAAGTGCTCCCGGGTATCTTCGTCCGCAACACGGGTGACAACGCGACGTACGCGCGGCTCGGAATCGCCGAGCAGATCGTGCTCTTCGCCGACCGCTACCTGTCCCCGACCAACGGCCTGCTGACCCGCAAGCGTGAGAGCCTCGACAACCAGATCGAGCTCCAGGCGCGTCGGATCGGCGAGCTCGACGCCAAGCTCCTGCGGCGTCAGGATGCGCTCGTGCGGCAGTTCGCCGGTCTCGAGACAACTCTTGCCCAGCTCCAGCGTCAGCAGTCTGCATTGGCGGGCATCCCCGTTCCGCGATAACGCGCAACTCCTGCGCCGTTGACACCATCCCTCGATGTCGGGCGGCTTCTTGCTACGTCCCACCTGTTATGCCATCAAGCACCCCCCACTTCCGTCCGATACCTAGGCCATGACGCAGATGACCGCCACGGCCAATGCCTACCTGCGGACGAAGGTCCTGACAGCGGGCCCGGAAGAGCTCCGGCTGATGCTCCTCGACGGGGCAATCAAGTTCCTGTCTCAGGGCATCGAGGGGATGCAGAAAAAGGACTGGGAAGCGGTCTACGACGGCTTCTCAAAGTGCCGCAACATTGTCCTGGAGCTGATCAACTCCGTGAAGCCGGAGATTGATCCGGACCTGTGCGCCCGCGTCACTTCGCTCTACACCTACATCTACACCCAACTTGTCGAAGCAGGATTCGAGAAGGACTTCGCCAAGGCGACCAAGGCTCTCGAAATGCTCGAGTACGAGCGTGAGACCTGGGTCCTCGCGATGGAGCGCGTCGCCGCAGATCGCGGCAACCCGTCGCGTGAAGCAGCGCCGGCGCCATCAGACCGCCCGCGGCGGACGACGCTCAGCCTTCAAGGCTGAGACCTCTCCATTTCAATACCGGGTTGTCAGCGACTCTCCGCGCGTCGGGTGCGCCACGACCACTCGAGCTCGTTGTCCATTACGCTGAGCTTCGCCGCGCCCGCATCGATGAGCGTCCGCGCCAGCCGGTCCATCAACGCACGCTCACGCACCGCCCGTACCTCGCCCTCCAGGTCCGCCGCAACTGAGTCGGGTTCGATATCGCGGGCCGGCACCTGTTCCTCAACTTTCACGATCGCGTAGCCCGGCTGGTTGTCCCATGTCACCGAGACGGGATCACTGATCTCGCCGCGACGGGTCTCTTCGAG
>JAEYNG010000012.1 GCA_023412695.1 Planctomycetota bacterium
CCTCTCGCCCGGCCCGGCGTGGGTCGCAAGTATCGCCCCGCTCAAAGGCTTGGGAAGGCCCCCAGCCGGCCTCAATACGTGTCAACGATCACGACCTCAACGCGGCGGGAGGCCGCCTTGCTGCCCTTCGGCTGGGCCGCGCCCATGCCCACCGTCGTGATATCGGAACGGGAGAGTCCCTTGGAAACGAGGTAGTCGCGCACCGCGTCGGCGCGGGCCTTGGAGAGCGCCTCGTTGCTCCCCCACTTCGACTTCCGGATCGGGTCCGTGTCGGTGTGCCCCTCGATGCGGACGGTCGCGCCCTCGTGCTGGCGGATCTGAGAGACGACGCGGTCGAGGTCGCGCTTGGCGGAGGCCTTCAGCGTCGCCTGGCCGGAGTCGAACAGGATGTCGCCGGAGATGGGAATGACGGTTTCGCGGGTGCGCGGGGCCGTGTTCCGGCGGCCGCCCCCCGTGTCGGTCGCCCAGCCAGCCTCGCCGCCGTCCATCGCCGGACGCGCCTGTGCCGCAGCGAGCTGCTGCTGCATCGCCGCCTGATTCGTCTCCATCTGCGTGACGCGGTCGCGCAGCGCGGCGTTCTCCTGGAGCAACGCGGCGTTCTCGTCCTTCATGGCGTTGTTACAGCCGCCCATGAACAGGCCCAGGCCGACCGCGGCAAGACCCGCGAGCTTGGCCGCGAACCCGAGGGTGCGACGGGTGGTGGTGTGAACGCTGGTGGTCATCGCTGGTGTCTCCGTTCTCTGCGATCGCTGAAGAATGTTGCGTGCCTCACGCGCCCCCGGCTCCGCCGGGTAAAAGCGCGCAAACAGTATTAAGATCGGCCAAAACGTCAACGGCGGTCCACCGGGGGCATGCATATCCTCCCGAACAACAGGTACCGGCCCGGCGCAGTATACCCGAATCGCGGGACTTGTTGTGAAGCTGATCAGAGTTTCACTTTCGTCGAGCAAGCGTACGGAACTCGCGGACCAGATCCTTCGCGCGAGTTGGGTCTACGGGGTTCTCCCATCGACCGCCGCGCTTGATGAAGGACCCCACGATCAGGGCGTCTGCTTCCCCAACCACCGCGTGTAGGTTCCCCGGCGTCACCCCCGACCCGACGAGCACCGGCAGCCGCGTCGCGGCCCGAACCGCGGCGAGATCCGCCGGATCAGTCGGCTTGCCGGTCGCAATGCCCGTGACGATCACCCCGTCCGCGCCGAAGAACTGGGCAGCCTCGGCCGCCTCCGCGACGGTGACATCCGACGTGATCGCATGGGATGCGTGCTTTTTCTTGATGTCGCAGAGCACTTGTACGTGCTCTGCGCCGATCTCTCGCCGGTACCGGAGCAGTGGCCCCGCCTCGGCTTGGGCGAGCAAGCCCTCATCCGCGACATGACTGAACACGAAGTTCTCGCACCGGATGAACTGCAGGTCCGCGGCCAGTGCCACCGCCAATGCCTCACGGTTGCCGCCTGACAGGATCTGGATCCCAAGCGACATGTCCGCCCCGACCGCCTCGCGGACCGCGGAGGCAATAACCGTCATCACCGCCACCGTCTCCGGCCCGTGGCGCTGGTGGACATACGGCCGGTCGTGCATGTTCTCGACGATGATCGCATCAAAGCCCACGTCGGCGAGCAACGCGGCCTCGGCCGCGGCCCGACGGGCGAGCTCGGCCACCGGCAGTCTGGAGAACGGCGTGCCGGGGAGCGCGCCGGCGTGGACCATGCCGATAAGCAGTTTCCGGCCGCGGAAGATGGGAGAGGCGGTGGGCATCGGTCGGGCTCGCGCAGGGAAGGGATACTGTACTCGTATCTGAGGGGGATTCGTCAGGGCAAGCCGAGCGTACGTGGAGCCGCACCAGACTGCCGCCGGGTTTCAGACCACGAGCTGGACGCTTATCGACGGCGCGCGCGCCGACCGGGCCGGGCTTGAGCGGCTCCTTCGGCAGTACTGGAGCCCTGTCTACGCGGCCATCCGCCGGCAAGGGTTCAGCAGCCACGACGCCAGCGACCTGACCCAGGAGTTCATGACCCAGGTCGTCATCGGGCGGGACCTGGTGGGCAAGGCCGACGCCAGCCGCGGACGGTTCCGGTCATTCCTCAAGCAGTCGCTGCGAAACTTCCTCATCGATCGAAGCCGCGGCCGCAAGCGTGCCGAGGGTGACCGACCCGCCCATATCTCGACCGGCGGTGATGACGCTGGCGTGGCCGAGCCCGCAGCGGCGCCGGATGGGGCGGACGTGTTCGATCGCGAATGGGCGGCGGCGGTGATCGAGGTCACACTGCAGCGGCTCGAAGACGCCTGCCGCGAGGACGAAATGGAGCAGCACTGGGCGGCGTTCAAACTGAACGTCGTCGGACCGACGCTGCGGAAGTCCAAGCCGCTGTCGATGGACGACCTTGCAAACGCGATCGGCGCCGCGGACGGCACGCAGGCGAGCAACCTGCTGCAGACCGCGAAGCGCCGCTTCAAGCGACTGCTGCGTGACGTCGTCAGCGAGACGGTGACAGACCCCGGCGAGGTCGAACAGGAGCTTGCGCTGCTGAAGGCGAGCCTCGGGAAGTAGACCGCGGATGGCAGCCCGTTCGCTTACAATGGCAGCATGGACCACCGATATCAGGACCGCGTGAGCCTGGAGATGGCGAGGCGGATCGCCTCGGGCCTGGCGGATCACCCGGAGTGGATCGAGCATGCGCGGATGAACCTTCGGCGCTGGTCGGAACTGAACGCGGATGCCCCGGGCCTGCTGCGGTGCTACGACGAGTGGCGACAGATCCTCGAGCGGCCCATCGCGGACGTGCGCGCCGTGCTGCTCGCCGAGAACGATGAGGGGCAACGGCTGCGGCAAAGCTCGCCCTTCGCGGGCGTGCTGTCCCCTCGCGAGGTCTGGGCTATCAAGGAGCACATGCGCAATGACACGGCGGCAGCTTGAGCATGTGATTCGCGCCGCGGCGGGCATCACCGGGAGCGACAGCTTCGTCGTCATCGGTTCTCAAGCGGTTCTCGGGTCCCACCCGGATGCGCCTAAGGAGCTCGTGCTCTCGGAGGAGGTAGACATCTTCACGCTCCGGTCGGCCGATGACGCGACGCTCATCGACGGAACGATCGGCGAAGGATCTCCGTTCCATTCAACCTTCGGTTACTACGCGCACGGCGTTGGGGAGGACACCGCGACGCTGCCCGACGGCTGGAGGGATCGGCTGGTATCGATCCGTAACGGGCACACCGGCGGCGCGACAGGGCTTTGCCTTGAGATTCACGATCTAGCCGTTTCAAAACTCTGCGCTGGCCGTGAGAAAGACGTCGAGTATCTTGTCCGACTCTTCAAGGCCGGCTTGGCCGATATCGCGATCGTGCGATCACGACTGGCTGCGACCGCGATGCTCGATGCAGACCGACAGTTACGCGCAAAGCGTCTGGACCGCATACTCCAGCTCGTCACACCGGACCCCGAGTGACGAGCGATCAGACCCTGCATCACGGCCGCCGATCGCCGTATTGTCACGCGGTAGAGATGGCTTTGCTCGGGACGCGTCTGCACTGCGCCTAATCGTCCATGCACACTTCGCCGGGGCGGACAGGGTCCTGCGAACGCGTCTCCTCGCGGCCGGGCGTGCGCCGAGCGCTCGCGGTGTCGCGATGGAGCGACACGGGGTCGCTGGCGGGGAATGTGTCGGCCAAGGCCTTGTCAAGCTCCGCCTCGGACGGCGGTCGCGACGGGGGCACGGCGGGCTGATTGGGATTGGGCGTCTTCATACCCGATCATGAAGACTGGGTATGAAACGCCGGTGAACACGGCCACTGTTTTGTTACATCAACTGCCGCCGCGCGAGCTGGATGACAGGCCGTCGCCGCTTCGCGTCGTCGTTTGCAGTGCGATGTAGGTCCGACCTCTACGGAATCAGGGTGACTCGATTTGAACCTGCGGCCTTCTGGACCCAAACCAGACGCTCTACCAAGCTGAGCTACACCCTGGACGGCGAATGGTATGGCCGCGAAGGCACTGGAGCATCGGCGGTTGATCAGCGGATCGGGAGCTCCTGGAACATCAGGATGCGGGGCTTCTGGCCAAGCTCGGTGACGTTGGAACGGTCCACGACCATGACGTAGCGCCGGGCGATGCTCGGCACGAGCGGGTCGAAGTCGCCGAGGTTCTCGACGTCCGACGGCAGGTAGCCGTGGATCAGGAAGTAAACGCAGAAGACGTCCGAGCGGACCGTGATCGAGTTGAGCGCGGCGTTGGCGATCGTGAGCTGCTCGTCGTAGTCGTTCTCGAGATCGTCGGCCTGGAGGCCCGTCTGGCCCGCGGCGGTGTCGGGCTCCAGGAGTGTCGATTCCAGCCCCAGCTTGGACTGGCGGAAAACAAAGCCCATGTTGTCGTCGGCGAAGCGGTCAACGCTGTTCTCAAAGTACCCCCCTCGGGCCGGGTTGCTCTGCGTGAGATCGTGATAGCGGAGCGCGAGGATCTCCGCGGCGGAGCGGAAGCCGGGCTGTTCGCGGATGCCGGCGATGCGCGTCGCCCAGAAGCGGCCGTCCTCACCACCGCCCGACGGGCCCCCGTTCTCGTCCCGGAAGTCGAGCAAACGCCGGTCGCCGTTATTGTCGGGCCGGGTGTACAGGATGGTCTTGTCGCGGTACGCGGCCACCATCGACGCGAAGTCGAAGGTCGTGCCCGCGGGGTCGTAGAGCGGATCGGGCGTGCGACGCACCCAGACGGTGTCGGGGTCGCTCGCATTGGTATCGATCGGGTCGGGGTCCGGCGCAAACATCGGGATCAACCGAAGGACAGACGGCGGGGCCGTGTTGATGTTGATCTGGCCGGGGATACGCGTTGCCAGATCGCCGTAGGCACGGGTTCGGGGAACGAGGTTGCCCGCGCCGTTGACCTTCCACCGGCTGGCCGTCTTGAGCAGGTCCACGACGTTGTACGCCATGGGTAAGCCGCGGCCGACCCGCTGGTCAACCGCCGGATCGAACGCGCCGTCCGAGTCAACGTCCATGTACGGAACAAAGTCGTTCAGGACCAGGTGCCCGCGGTCGAGACGCGGGCGAATGTTGTTCGCCGGGTCGCTATGGCCGACCTGGTAGAGCGGGTTGAGGACGTTCCCGGAGATATTCCGGTCGTCGGCCGGCGGCGTGTAGTAGTCGCAGGCGAGCGCGAGCGCCTCGGACAGCGTCATCCAACGGGATTCCATTTGATCGACCGAAACATTCGGATTCAGGTTTGGATGAGAAACATCCTTCAAAGGGTCATAGTTCGGGCCAATGGCAAGCGGAAGGAGGAAGTCGCCGGCACGGGAGAAGAGTTGCGACTTGCCGCGGGGCGAGATGTGGATCTGCACCGCGGCGTCATAGAAGTCCTTGCCGGACCGGTTCTGGCCCGCGCTGTTGCCGGTCTTCGCCTCGGCGCGGAGCTGGATGCTGTTGTTGACGATCGATCCGGAGATCTGCGCCTGCAACAGGTCGTCGAGCCGCTGGCGGCGGAGGTCGCCACCCGCGGCGAAGTCGGGCCCCATGCCGGGATCTGCAACAGACTCGGTGTCGTTCTGCAGGGTGTGCGGACCGGGGAAATCGTTGTCGAGCTTTGGCTCGACCGCCCACGCCGGCATTGAGCCGCGCTTGTACTCCTCACCGGTCGGGCGGCGGAACGCGGCCCACTTGGTGAAGGAGAAGCCGGTGTTGTCCTCGTCGTTGTTCACGACGTCGTCGGTGTCGTTCCCGGCCTCCGTGTCCTGGATCTCCACGTCCGCGTTGTCCTGCGCCCGGGCGTCCCAGATCACTCCGTTGGGGCTGCTGGCGCTCGGGCTCGGATCGCGGATGCGGTCGAGCATGATGTCGCTGGTGGCGTCGTTCGCGTTGGCGGGCCGATAGACACGCCAAAGGTGCGCGACCTTCCGCTGCCGGTCGGAGGTGTTCGGACCTCCGATCATTTCTTGCTGCGGCTCGCCCGACTGGCCCACGGGAATCGTGTCCTCCGCGAAGAGATCAACGAACTCCGGCACGCCCACGCCGCCGGAGACATCGACGGTCTTCAGGGTTGACCGATGCACCATCGGGATGCGGACGGCGTCGGCTCCGAACTGCTGCTGCGCCCAGCGGGTGATATAGTCCGCGGCGATCGTCGAAGGCGTCCCGCCGACGGGCGTGTAGAGCACGCTGCGCATGCGCTGCAGGATGTTCAGCGGGTTCTTGATGTTCAGGACGTAGAAGACCCGCGTGCCGTACGCCGGGAGGATGATGTCCTGACCGGAGTGGCCGCTGCCGTCCTCATTGGTCTCGACCAGGGCGAAGTAGCGGTTGGCGTACTCGATGTAGTAGCTCGCGTTCGTGCCGGACGACAAGCGGATGTCGTGGTCGAACGGGTTGTTCAACTGGAACGCGAGCACCTCGAAGAGGAAATCCTTGTTGTCGGACACGGGGCTGAAGTTGATGGTGATGTGGCCAAGCTCTTCAACCGGGTTCTCCGGGGTCGGGTCCGTGTTGTTGTCATCGTAATCGTTGTCGGCGCCGGCACCTGTGTGCATCGCATCATATGGCGCGTCCGTGAACATCCCCGTCCACCCGACCTCGATGAGGAATGGCTGCGGCTCGATGCCATAGATGTTCAGCCGCGGCGATCCGCCGAGCTGGCCGGTGCTGGCCGGCGCGAAGTTATCGCGGAGCGAAAGCACGCGGTTGCTCTCGAACTGCGGGTCATTGGGGGCGTCGCCGCGGAACGCCAGCGCGACCCGGGTCGGAACAAAGTCGTCGGGACCGCCGCCCACGGGCTCCTCGCTGTCGAACGAGTCGATCG
>JAEYNG010000114.1 GCA_023412695.1 Planctomycetota bacterium
ATCGAGAACGCGGCCCAGAAGATCGGGTCGCGGGCCGCCTGGCCCATCATCGTCGCCTTCCACGTGTCATAGGGGCTGTTCTCGGAATAGCCCCCGTGGCAGAAGCTGCAGTTGAGCGGCGTGATCAACGTCTGGTTCAGCGAACCAGCCGGCGTGCCGCCGCTGAAGAAGTCCACCCGCGAAGTTTGCAACGGCAGCAGCGGCGGCGGATCGAACGCCATGGCCCCGCCGACAACGACAAGACCGCTCACGCCCGCCCAAGCCAGCCCTTTGGCGAGGGTGTTCTGACGAAAAATCTTGCTTTTCAAACCGGCAGCTCCTTCCCACTGAAGCTTCCGCACGGACCGACCGAGGCGGCTTCGAGACCGTTCAGACAACGAATCAGGTCTATCGGCACTTACGCACCAGCCCCGGAGCTGGATTCCTCGGGCCCAAAGTATGCATCCAGAAAACGAAAATGCAAGCGGATGTTTGTATCCGCTAAGCCGGCTCGGGGAGTTCCCCAGACGGCTCCGTGAACGAACTCGGGGCGTACCGGCGGCCCCACGCCAGCACCGCCGCGGACATCGAGAACGCCAGCCCCGCCCATGCCCCGCCAAGGCTGTTGTTCCATGGGTCGCTGCACAGCGTCCGCCACGTGAACAGGGCGCACGCCGCCGCGAGAAGCGCGGCCGAGGCCTTCCACACCGCGGGCTTGGGCGGGAACAGGCAGAACAACACCGCCGCTGCGATGATCGCCATCCTCGCCAGCGGGAATACTGCCGCCCCATAGGCGAAGTTCTTGGGCCAATCGACCAGCAGCGCCTTTACCCCGACCAGCGCAAGCGGGTCGAAGGACGCCTTTCCCGAGCTGCTGGTCGTTACCAGCGTTCGCCCGCTCGAAGTAATGACCGGAGACATCGTCTCCCCGACGCTTGTCCGTACCCACACGTGCGACCCATCGGTGATCAACGAGGATTCATACCCAAGCTTCCGAAGGACCGACGCCGCCACCACCGCCCGGCCGTCGCAGTCCTCCTCCCCGCGCCGGATGACCTCCGCCGCGGTCGGGAGATAGTCCATGCAGCCCCAGTTCTCCCAGTCCCACGCATATGGGATCGCCGTGCAGACCACATCCTGCACCATCTTCAACACCCGCGGCGGGTTGTTCCACGCCTCCGGCTCGCCCGCAAGCCGCCGGTTCACCTCAGCGACGAGCGGCAGGATCGCCGGCTCCTCCGGCTCGATCATGCTGTTCACGTCCGACCAGTGCCGCACGTGACGGACCAGAAGCCGCGGATCGGGATAGAGCGTGAAAACGATGACCGCCGCCAGGAATGCCAGTTTGAGTGGCCAGCGGAGGCGGCGTCGGTTCGGATTGAGGAGCCTCAGCATCACGGATTCGGCCGCTCAGATCAGACGGTGCGCGAGCCCTCGGCGGATCCGTCCGCCCGGGCGATCTCAAGGCTCGGAACAGCGGGGCAGAGACCGAGTCGGGCGCCCTCGGTGAGTAGACGGGCTAGAGCAAGCTCGCCGCGTTGGCCCATGTCAACGGTCAACGGACTTACGTACATATCGATGTACCGTTCGGCCTGTTGACGGTTGATTTCCGGTGCGAACTTCATGCAGTATCGGATCGATTCTTCGCGATGATCCAGCGAATACCGGATCGACGCGTTGAGCAGCGCGACGACCTCGCCGATCGCCCCCGGGCCGACCCGCGCATCGAGGTCCCGCCGCACCGCATTCCCCCCCAGCGGGAGCGGCAAACCCGTCGCCTCCCCCCACCACTGACCGAGGTCCACCACCTGTTCAAGGCCGAGCTGCGCGTACGTGAGCTGCGACTGGTGGATCAACAGCCCGCGGTCCGCCGTCCCGCTTGCCACCGCCTCGAGGATCCGGTCAAACGACATTTCGAGCGTGTGCAACTCCGCCACGCTCTCCCCCCGGCTCTCGCACCAGAGCCGCCACAGCAGATACGCCGTGGTCTTCAGCCCCGGCACGGCAATCGAGCGGGCCGTCGCGGCCGCCCCGCCCCGCTTGGCCACTACCTTCGGTCCATACCCCTCGCCCATCGAGCTCCCGCACGCCGTGAGCTGATAGTGCCCCGCCACGTGCGCCCACGTGAACATCGAAACCGCCGTGATATCCAAGTCCCCGCGGGCAATCGCACGTCGGTTCAGCACCGCGATGTCTTCGGCCATCGCCCGAAACGCGTACCGCCCGGTGTCCAGCACCGGCGGCTCGACCACCACCCCGAACCCCTCCTCGTCCTTCTGCCGTGGATCGATCTTCCCGGTGATCGGCCACCACATGAACACGTCGTCGGGGTCGGGCGAGTGGGCAAGCGTGAGCGTGACGGTCGTTGGCATTCGACCGCATGGTACGAAGCCCCTTTGCCCCAGCCCTTGGCCCACTCCTGCCGGTGCCGACGGCCAGCCCTCGGAGGTTGACCCGACCCGCGCTCATCGCTTCCATGGCGCACGGCCTCTTTCGCCCGACAAACTCGCCGGAGAACGCCATGCCGAAGCCGACCCCCGCCTATGCCGCGCAGAACAAGACCTCCCCGCTCGCCCCCTTCACCATCGACCGCCGCGACCCCGGCCCCAGCGACGTCGAGATCGAGATCCTCTACTGCGGCGTTTGCCACTCCGACCTCCACGCCGCCCGCGGCGAGTGGGAGTTCATCCAGTTCCCCGTCGTGCCCGGCCACGAGATCGTCGGAAAGGTCACCCGCGTCGGCCCCTCCGTCCGCAAGTTCAAGGTCGGCGACCGCGCCGCCGTCGGCTGCATGGTCGATTCGTGCCGCGGCTGCTCTCAGTGCAAGCGCGGCCTCGAGCAGTATTGCGAGAAAGGCATGACCCTCACGTACGCCAGCCCGGACCCCTTCTTTCCCGGCAAGATGACCTACGGCGGCTACAGCAAGTCCATCACCGTTGACGAGGGCTTCGTTCTCCGCATGCCCGAAAAGCTCGACCTCGCCGCGGCCGCACCGCTCCTCTGCGCCGGCATCACCACGTACTCCCCGCTCAAGCACTGGAACGCAACCAAGGGCAAGAAGGTCGGCATCGTCGGCCTCGGCGGGCTCGGCCACATGGGCGTGAAGTTCGCGCACGCCTTCGGCTGCCACGCCGTCCTCTTCACCACCTCCCCGAACAAGGTCGAGGACGGCAAGCGCCTGGGCGCCGATGAAGTCGTCGTCTCCAGGGACGCCGCCGCGATGGGCCGCCACGCCGGCAGCTTCGACTTCATCCTCAACACCGTCGCCGCGTCGCACAACCTCGACGTCTTCCTGAACCTCCTCCGCGTGGACGGCACGATGTGCCTCGTCGGCGCGCCCGAGCACCCGCACCCGTCCCCCGCCGTTTTCCCGATGATCATGAAGCGGCTCAGCCTCGCGGGCTCGGCGATCGGAGGCATCGCCGAGACACAGGAGATGCTCGACTTCTGCGCCGAGCACGGCATCGTCAGCGACGTCGAGATGATCTCGATCGACCAGATCAACCAGGCCTACGAGCGCATGCTCCGCAGCGACGTGAAGTACCGCTTCGTGATCGACATGGCCACGCTGCGCTGAGAGCGCCAGGCCCGCCGATTCACCATTCTCTCAATCGAGTGGCCGCGTGACGGCCGCACTCGTCGGCGCGTACCGCGACCGATGCCCACATCGCGTGCGCGCCCTCCGCATCGCCCTGCGATGCGAGCACCTCCGCCCGCAACAGCGCCGGCACCGCCGAGCCCGGCCGGACGCTCTCGATGTCCTCGGCGATCCGCAACGCAAGCCCCGTGCCGCCGAGCGGCTCGAACTCCGGCCACGTGCACGCCCCCGCGAACTGCGTCACGAGCAGCGGGCTCTCGTTCGTGATCCAGAATCCCCGCGCCGTGAACACCAGCTCGTCCATCACCGCCGGCAGCTCCGCCCCCTGCTTCTGCCTCGACATCAGCTGCAGCTGTTGCAGCAGGGTCTCGCACAGCGCGGGCGTCCTCTCGATCGACGGCGTCCCCGCGGCGTTCGCCGCCAACCGACGCGTGTGCGCCGCGCCCGCCATCTGCTGCATCGCCGACGCAATGTCCCCCCCGCTCTCGGCAACGACCGATCCGACGATCAGGTTGTGAGTCCGCGCCTCGATCACCGCCACGTCGTCAGGGTCGGACTGATACAACGGCCCGATCAGCCCTCGCGCCGCGAACAGCCGTTGCCTCGCCTCCGCGAGCTCGCCGCACCGCTCGTAGGCCGCCGCGCAGCTGGTCAGGTCCGCCGCCACCCGCAGCACGTGTCCGCGATTGTCGGGCGAAAGCTTCAGAAGCCGCCGGCCCAGGCTCAGCCGTTCTGCGAACTGATCGTGAACCTCCTGAGGCCCCAGCCGCTCCCAGTCGCTCCACACCGCGTCCTCCGCGAGCGTGGTCAGCTTCACATACATGCTGCCCGGCCGGTTCGGCGACATCTCATACAAGCGCGCCGATTGCTGGCGCTTCAGCCCCCGGTAATACTCCGCCCGCACCGCATCGATCGGCCCAAGATTGTCTGCCAGGCGCTGATAGCTCCAGTAAAACTGATCCTGCAGCGCGACATTCCCTGGCGACGCCGCGGCGATCGCCTCGTCGATCAGCAGTGCCTCCTCATACTGCGCAACCGCCGCCGGCACATCGCCAAGCGCCTTGTACGCGTCCCCGGTCTTCACCAACACCAGCGACAAGAGCTCGTGCCGATCCGGATCCGCGTCGTCAGATGCGCACAGCTCATCCAGGATCCGACTCGCCTCCCCGCGCAGCGCAATGCACGCAGCCCAGTCAAGATCGTGCGCGGCGATGTCCGCCTCCGCATCCCGCACGCGCGCCAGATTGAAGCGGAACCGCTCGTCCTCCGGACGCGCCCGCGCCAGCCGCTCGACATACGTCTTGAGCGCCTGCACGCTGTCCCGCCGCGTCTGAAGCGTCCCCGCAAGTGGGCGCAAGTCATCGAGCACCTGGTGCAGCAGCACGTCCGCCATCCGGCTCGCCGTTTCGAAGTCTTCCTCCGCCCGCCGTCGTGTCCGGTTGAGCTCGAAC
>JAEYNG010000044.1 GCA_023412695.1 Planctomycetota bacterium
TATATGAGACTGGGGGATAGCGTTGCGGAAGAGGTTGCGCAGCAGTCGCTATCGGAGTTCGTGCGGGCGTACCGCGACGGCCGGTATGACCGGGGGAAGGGCCGGCTGAGCTCGTGGATCCTCGGGATTGCGCATCACACGACGCTCAGGATGATCCGGTCGGGGAAGCGGGCCGGCGCGACTGACGCGGCGGAGCTCGCCGAACGCGCCGACGAACAGCAGTTGCGGACGATCTGGGTGGACGAGCGGGACCGCGAGATCCTGCAGCGCGCGCTGGCCGTGGTGCGCGACGAATCGGCGGTCGATGACCGAACCTTACGGGCGTTCGAGCTCGTAGGGCTGCGCGGCGTTCCCGCGGCAGAGGCCGCGGCGCAGTGCGGGATGAGTGTCGACCAGGTGTACGTGGCGAAGAGCCGCGTGACGAAACGGCTGCGAGAACTTGTAGAGGGGATGACGGCGGCGTTCGAGGAGGACTCGTGATGGGCGCGGCCGATGCGGGATGCCTTGGAGTCACGGCCATCGAGCGTGTCGCCTCGGGGGGGTTGGCGACGGAGGCGGAGGAGGCGCACCTGGCGTCGTGCGATTCCTGCGCGGAGCGATTGCGGGAAGCGAAAGAGGAGGCGGCGTTCGTCGCTCGTGCGCGTACGCTGACTCGGGCCGCGCTGGGGCCGGAGGGATCGCCGCGGATCCCGGGATATCAGACGCTTGGTGTGCTGAGCTCCGGTGCACAGGGGGTGGTGTACCGCGCGAGGCAAGAGTCCACTTCGCGGACGGTCGCGATCAAGACGCTGGCGTCCGGCGAGGGAACGACAGCGCGGCAGCGGATGCGTGCGGAGCGGGAGGCGGAGATCGCCGCGCGGTTGCGGCATCCGAACATCGTGACGGTGTTCGAGTCGCGGACACTCGCGGACGGCCGGATCGCGGTGGTGATGGAGTATGTGGACGGCGTGCCGCTCGATGAGTGGAGGCCGCCGGGGGCGACGGCGCAGGACCGGCGGCTTGCGCTGCTGCGCGTGTTCATCGACGTGTGCAGGGCGATTCATCATGCACACCTGAACGGCGTGATCCACCGGGACTTGAAGCCCGACAACATCCTTGTGACGCCGGAGGGGCGGCCGGTTGTGCTGGACTTTGGTATCGCGGCCGCACCGGGGATCCGCACGACGCAGACGGGTGAGTTCGCGGGCACGCCGGCGTACGCGTCGCCCGAGCAGGTGAGCGGGAAGCCCGACGAGGTGGACGGCCTGACGGACGTGTACTCGCTTGGTGTGATTCTTTATCGCGCGCTGTGTGGCGCGATGCCGTACGAGCTGGACGGGTCGCTCTTGGAGATCGCGCGGACGATCGGTGAGAAGGAGCCTGTGCCGCCCCGGCGGCGAGACCCCGGATTGCCGGCGGATCTTGAGTCCATCGTGCTTCGCGCGCTCGCGAAGGAGAAGGATCGACGGTACCAATCGGCGGCCGGGTTTGCGCGGGATCTGGAGCGGTTCATCGCGGGCGAGCCGGTGGAGGCGCGAAGCGGGTCCGGGTGGTACCTGCTGCGGAAGGCGGTGATGGTGAACCGCCGGCGGGTGGGCGCGGCGGCGGCTGCTCTGGTGATGGCGCTGGCGGCTGCGGGGACGGTCGCGTGGAGTGTGCGGAGCGCGGCGGAGGCGGCGCAGCGGGAGGAGTTTCAGCGCGAGTTGGCGCGGGCGGAGGGGATCCGAGCGCGGGCGGTGACCGAGCTGTTGCGCGAGGCTTTGCCGAATGACGACCTGAACCAGCCGGAGATCAGTTGGATCATCCGGAGCGGGCTGGGGAAGCTCTATTACAAGCTGGAGATGGGGGCGTTCGCGGATGACCCGGACCTGGATCAGGCGTTGCGGCGGATGTGGGGGAGCGTGTACACGGACTTCGGGAGCGGGAAGTCGCTCGTGCTGGTGGAGTACGCCGAGGTGGCGATGCGGACCGGGCTGACGAAGCTGCGCATGCAGCACGGCGCGGAGCACCCGGAGATCGCGGCGACGCTGCACGACCTGGCGAGCGTGACACTGGTGCGGCAGCGTGTGCCGGAGGCGATCGGGTTCTGCCGTGAGGCGCTGGCTATGCGGGAGAAACTGCTGGGCGCGAACGCGGCTGAGACGGCGGACTCCCGCGCACTGCTCGCGAAGCTGCTGATTGAAACTGGTGAGATGGACGAGGCGATCGTTCACGCGGAGCGGGCGCTCGCGGTCTTCCGTGCCCTGCCGAACAACGAGGCGGACCTGCGTATTGGCGCGGTGACGGGGCTCGAGGCGGAGGCATGGGTGGCGAGGTCGAGACCGGACATGGCCGAGGCGCCGCTGCGCGAGGCGCTGGTCCGGAGGCTTCGGCGGCTGCCGCCTGATGATCCGGGTGTGCGCGAACTGTTGCGGGCCGCGTCGGTGTTCGCCGATCTTGCGCCGAGCGCAGCGATGACGGCGACGCTTGCACGCGCCTGGGGGGTCGAGCCCTCGGCGGCGGGCGCGGCGATCCGGGACGACGTCGGACGGTTTCGCACGCCGGATGTCGGGGACTTTTGCCGGCCGCAGGCGAGCGGGCAGACCCGGGCGCTGATCCGGCTGCTGAATCTGCAGAGCGAGTTGTTAGGCCCTGACGACCCCGCGTTGATTTCCACCTTGATCGCGACGATGCGTGCGGCGGATGGCGAGATCATGCTGCCGGAGAAGCGCGAGGCGGCGCTTCGCGCGGCGGCGATCATCCGCAAGACGCGCGGCGAGTTGGATCGGGCAGTGCTGCCGTGCATCGAGGAGGCGGCGGTGGTACTCGGGTATGAGGGGCGGCCGGATGAAGCGGTGGAGTTGACGCGCTGGGCGCAGCGGATTCATGAGTTGCCGCCGCGGGAACTGTGGGATGTGTTGATCGTGAGTAACTCGCGGCGTTTTCTCGGGTGGTTTCTGTCGCTCGCTGGGCGGGACGAGGAAGCGGCGCGCGAGTATCGCACAGCACTGGAGGCGCTAATCCCCGAGCTTGGGGAGGAGCATCACGTTGTGGCGATGGTGCGGGCCGGCCTTGCGGCGTCGTTGGCGCGGCTGGGAGAGATGGACGAGGCAGAAGCGCTTTCGGCCGCGGCGATCGATGCGGCGTACCGGTCGCCGAACATCGTGGGGGACCAGATGTCGCACATCTGCTTCGCGAGAGGGCGTGTGCTTTTGGGTCAGGGCCGGTTCGAGGAAGCCGCGCGGTGCTTCAAGGAGGCGTGGGACCGGTTTTATTACTGCACGGCGACGACGTATCCGTGGAGGATTGAGACATTGCGAGGGTTGGCGCGATGTGCGCGGGAGCGGGGGGATGCAGCCGCGGCTGAGGAATGGGAGCGACGTCAAACTGAATCGCGCGGGGGGAGATAGGCGCGTCGATTGCGGGCGTGAGATATCCTCCACCGCCCGAGCTTGTCCGGGGCAAGGAGGGGCAGCGGAGGTGCACGTGAGAGCATGGTTCCTGGTGTTCGTGGTACTGATGAGTTTCCAGGCGGCGCGTGGGCAAGAGGCGATGGTCGCGTTTGTCAACGCGCGGGTGATCACGGTCGCGGGTGAGGAGATCGAGCACGGCGCGCTGGTGGTCCAAGGTGGGAAGATCGTGGCCGTCGGCGCGCTCGCCGCGATGACGCTCCCCGAGGGAGTCGAGACGATTGACTGCGGCGGCAAGGTGATCATGCCGGGGCTGGTCGATACGCACAACCACATCGGCGGCGTGGGCGGGGCGGATGGGAGCGCGACGATCCAGCCTGACGTGCGTGTGTACGACTCCGTGAACCCGCTGGACTCGGGGTTCCGGCGAGCTTCGGCCGGCGGGCTGACAACTCTGAACCTGATGCCCGGGTCGGGGCACCTGATGAGCGGGCAGACGGTGTATGTGAAGGTGCGCCCGGCGAAGCGGATCGAGGAGATGATGATCCGCGATGAGGATGGGTGGGTGCGGGGCGGGATGAAGATGGCGAACGGCACGAACCCGATGCGGGATGCGCCGTTCGCAGGAACGCGCGGCAAGGCCGCGGCGATAGTGCGGGAGACGTATGTGCGGGCGCAGGAGTACGTCGCGAAGCAGGAACGGCTGAAGAAGGGAGACGCGCCGGCGGCGGGGGAAGGTGACGGTGAACAGCCGGAGCCCGCGGCGGGCGAGGTGAAGAAGGAAGAGCAGAAGGACCCCGGCGCGCGGGACCTCGGGATGGAAGCGCTGGCGGAGGTGCTGAGTGGGAAGCGGATCGTTCACCATCACACGCACCGCGCGGATGACATCATGACCGTGCTGCGGTTGAAGGAGGAGTTCGGATTCCGCGTCGTGCTGCACCACGTGAGCGAGGCGTGGAAGGTGGCGGACGAGATCGCCAAGGCCGGCGTGCCGTGCTCGGTGATCCTGATCGATTCGCCGGGCGGGAAGCTTGAAGCCGCGGAGCTGAACATGGAGACGGGGGCGATCCTGGAGCGTGCCGGTGTGAAGGTTGCGTTCCACACGGACGACTGGATCACGGATTCGCGGCTGTTCCTGCGGATGGCGGCCTTGGCGGT
This sequence comes from Planctomycetota bacterium, assembly GCA_023412695.1. Taxonomy (GTDB): domain Bacteria; phylum Planctomycetota; class Phycisphaerae; order Phycisphaerales; family UBA1924; genus JAHBXL01. Next base: position 4,527 of record JAEYNG010000044.1, read on the forward strand.
GCGGGCGGGGATGAGCCGCGAGGGCGCGTTGGCCGCGCTGACGATCCGCGGAGCGGAGATGATGGATCTGCAGGACCGCATCGGGACGCTGGAGGCGGGGAAGGATGCGGACTTCGTGATCCTGTCGGGGGACCCGTTCAGCGTGTACACGAAGGTGGAGCAGACGTGGGTCGAGGGTGTGAAGGTGTTTGACAGGAGCGACGAGAAAGACCGGCTGTACGCCGAGGGCGGGTTCGGCGCGGGGCGGGACCAGGTGCCGTACTTCTGCTGCTTTGACGCAGGATCGTTCATGTTCGGTCGTAACGGCACGCAGTGGGGCGCGGGGCAGGGGGGTGGACAATGAGAAGCGGCGTAATTGCACAGATGCGGCGGATGGCGGCAGTCGCGGCGGCGGTGTTTGCGGTGAGTTCTGCCGCGACGGCGCAGGTCGCGGTGAAGGCGGCGAAGCTGCACACGATGGGGCCGGCGGGGACGATCGATAACGGCGTGGTGGTGATCACCGACGGCAAGGTCGCGGCGGTGGGGAAGGCGGGGACAGTGGAGATCCCCGAGGGGTACCGCGTGCTCGAGGCGGCAGTGGCGACGCCGGGGCTGGTCGATGCGCACTCGACGGTGGGGCTGTCGGGTCTGCTGAACACCCGCCACGACAGCGATCAGCTCGAGCGGTCCGCGCCGATCCAGCCGGAGCTCCGCGCAATCGACGCGTACAACCCGCAGGACAGGCTTGTGGAGTATGTGCGGTCGTTCGGCATCACTACGGTGCACACAGGGCATGGGCCCGGGGAGACCATCAGCGGTCAGACGATCATCGTGAAAACCGTGGGTGCGACGGTGGAAGACGCGCTGGTGAGCCCGCTGGGCGCGGTGGTGTGTACGCTCGGGCCGTGGGCAGAAAAGGACGGGGGAAAGAGCCCAGGGACGCGGGCGAAGATCGTCTCGATCCTGCGGTCGGAACTGATCAAGGCCCGCGAGTACATGGAGAAGCAGGACAACGCGAAGGAGGGCGAGACGCCGGATCGGAACCTGCGGCTGGAGACGCTGGTGCGCGTGTTGAAGGGCGAGACGCCGCTGCTCGTAACGGCGCAGCGGGCGCAGGACATCGAGGCCGCGCTGCGGCTGCGCGAGGAGTTCGGGTTCAGGCTGATCC
>JAEYNG010000123.1 GCA_023412695.1 Planctomycetota bacterium
GCGTCGAGGTGGCCGAAGGCGGTCGCGGGGGCGGGGTCGGTGAGGTCGTCGGCGGGGACGTAAATCGCCTGCACCGAGGTGATGGCGCCCTTGCTCGTCGAGGTGATGCGCTCCTGGAGCTCGCCCATCTCGGTGGAGAGGGTGGGCTGGTAACCCACGGCGCTGGGCATGCGGCCGAGGAGCGCGGACACCTCGGAGCCGGCCTGGGTGAAGCGGAAGACGTTGTCGACGAAGATCAGGGTTTCCTTGCCGGACTCGTCGCGGAACTCCTCGGCCATGGTGAGGGCGGAGAGGGCGACGCGGAGACGCGACCCGGGCGGCTCGTTCATCTGGCCGAACACCATGGCCACCTTGTCGAGCACGTGGGACTTCTTACCGGAGGCGTCGACGTACTCGGCCTCCTTCATTTCGCGCCAGAGGTCGTTGCCCTCGCGGGTGCGCTCGCCGACGCCGGCGAACACGGAGTAGCCGCCGAAGTTACGCGCGACGCGGGCGATCATCTCCTGGATGACGACGGTCTTGCCGACGCCTGCACCGCCGAAGAGACCGATCTTGCCGCCGCGGACGAACGGGCAGAGGATGTCGATGACCTTGATGCCGGTCTCGAGGATCTCGGTGTTGGGGTTGAGCTGGCTGAACTCCGGCGGGGTGCGGTGAATGGGCATCCGCTTGGCGTCTGAGGGCGCGGGGAGCTTGTCGATCGGGTCGCCGAGGAGGTTGAAGACGCGGCCGAGCACGGGCTCGCCGACCGGGACGGTGACGGGGCTGCCGAGGTCCTGGCAGGCCATGCCGCGTGCGAGGCCGTCGGTGGAGCCGAGCGCGACGGCGCGGACGCGACCGCCGCCGAGGTGCTGCTGGATCTCGCCGGTGAGGCGGAGGTCGCCGAAGGCCGTCCGGGCCTCAACGCGCACGGCGTTGTAGATCGCGGGGATCTGGTCTTCGGGGAACTGGGCGTCAAAGGTCGAACCGATGACTTGGGTGATCGTGCCGGTGGTGCTCGCCATGTCGCGCTCCGATGCCTCGTTCCGGACGCCGACGGTCGGTGCCCGGATGGGGTGGTGGATAAGGGGCGGAAGGATAGCGGCCAAGGGGTGGGGAGTGAAACGTGCGCGGCAACCGGGGGAGGCAAGGTGCAAAAAACGAAGCAGGGAACACGGGTGAACCGTGCCCCTGCTCGCTCAACGGGTTGTCGTCGATTGGCTTATCGAGGCGGCCGGTTCTGATCGGGCGCCGTGGTGATGGGCTGGTTGTTCGAGGGCTGGTTGTTGCCGGGCTGGTTGCTACCGGGCTGGTTGGAGGCGGGACGATTCGTCCGCGGCTGATTCGTCCCGGGGCGGGACGTCGTGGCGTCGTTCAAGTCGCCGGTAAATAGTGTGCGCGATTGGGCCAAGTACTGCTGGAGCTGGGCATTCTCCTGAAGAATGTCCTGCAGCAGGTCGAGGACCGCGGCGTTTTGGCGGTCCGCGGGCAGACGGCGGACGTCGCCCAGCTGCTGAACGAGACGCTGGTTCCGTTCCGTCATTGCGCGTTCGAGGCTCGCCAGACGACCCGCGGACTCACGGAACTGCCCCTCGAGGTTCTGATCGGCGAATGAAAAGAACCGAGGATTGTTCCCCCGATTGAGTGGGGTGATGTCGCTCGGCCGCTCCAGCGGGGTTTGGTCCGGATCGCCGGGCCGATTCTGACCGGGCTGGTTCTGCCCGGGCTGGTTGTTACCCGGCTGATTCTGACCGGGTTGATTCTGACCCGGCTGGTTCTGGCCGGGTTGGTTCTGGCCGGGCTGATTCTGGCCGGGCTGATTCTGACCCGGTTGGTTGTTGCCCGGCTGATTCTGGTTCGGGTTGTTGTTGCCGGGGGTGTTCGGCCGCGGCGTCGGGTTTGACGGCGAGGGCTGCTGCGAGGGCGTCCCGCCGGGCGAAGAGCCGGGCTGGCCCTGCTGCTCGAGCGTTGCAAAAAAGACGCCGGCCGAGCTGGCGGCGCATCCGCAGATGGACAAGAGGAAGTTGGATTTCACGGCTGCTCCCTTCAGTGGTGGTTCTGACGGAAGCTTCGCCCGGGCCGGTGATGAAAGGCTGAAAGGCCGGTGAAAACCGGTACACATGGCTACGGCCGCGGGGCAGATTCGAGCTGTGACGCAAGGTCCTCGGCGGCGGGGCGGTCGAGTTTGAGAATCGTGGGCCAGAATCCGTTGGCCTCGTCCATCAGCACGATGCAGACACGCTCATCGGTGATGCGCTTGCCGCCGTCGCCGACGCCGGAGTATCGCGGCATGACGGTGAGCGTTGGTGTTGTACCGAGATCGATGGTGCCGTTCACCGGCGTATAGGGCATGGTTGCGACGGTGAGCTCGACGCCTTGCGGTATGCGCTCGCCGGCGAGCTTGGAGCGCAGGACGGAACGGATTTCGGCCGCGACACGGCGTGCCTCGCCGGGCATGAGGGTCATCTGCACCGCGGGGGCGCGGGTGTCACCCTTTGCGACTTCCAACGTGAGGCTGTACTCCTCGGGCGCGGCATCGGGGACGGAGGACTTGGGCTGAACTTCGATGCGGATATCGCGATCGATGACCGCGGCCATATGTTCGTTGAGTTCGAGGCCGTCGATATGGAGCGAGGCGGTGACGCCACGACGTTCCTCGGGGAGGAGTTCTTCGAGGAGGTTGCGTGCGAGCGTAATGGGATCGTAACGGTCATTGGTGAGGACGGCGATAGCGATGCCGCGTTCGGGGATGCGGAGGAACTGGGCGCGGTAGCCGCGCGTACCGCCGCTGTGGGAGATTTGCGTTGCGCCGGAAGCGGTAGCCTCAATGTTCCAGCCGAGGGCGTAGTTGTCCTGCGCCGCGGTATAGAGCTCACGCTTGAGGTTGTCATTGAAGAGCGTGTCGGCGCGGAGCGCGGCATCGAAGCGCTGGAGATCGTCGAGCGAAGTGAGGATGCCGCCGCAGCCGCGGAGGCCCCATCCCCACCCGTCCTGGAGGATGGTGCGGCGGGACTCGCCGCCGCGGGAAGAGACGATGCGCGTGGAGGTGTTGGAGAGGTCGAGGCCGTCACCGTCGAGGAACCCGGTGTTCCTCAGGCCGGCGGGCTTGAAGATCTCCTCGCGCATGAGGGATTGGAAAGGCCCGCCGATGACGCGCTCGATGATCGCGGCGGCGATGCAGTAGCCGCCGTTGCAGTATTCGAAGCGTTCGCCGGGTTCGGAGGAGAGCGGGCGCTGGAAGGCGAGCCGGATGGCCTCGTCGCGGTCTGCGAAGTCGAGCGCTTGGATCGCGCCGCGCGAGTCGGAGAGCCCGGAGGTGTGCGTGAGCAGGTGGCGGAGCGTGACTTTGTTTGCGCGAGAAGGGAGTGAGGGAACGTAGGAGGTAATCGGCTCGTCGAGGTTGATGCGATTGTTGTGGTGGAGTTTGAGCGCGAGCGCAGCGGTGAAGGGCTTGGCGATGGAGCCGATGTCGAAGAGCGTCTGTGCGTCGATCGGCGCGAGGGTGTCGTTGGCGTAGCCGTAGCCCTTGGCGAGGACGCGCTCGCCATTGTGCACGACGAGGACCGCGCCCCAGAACTGGCCGAGCTGCGAGCGCAGAACGACGTGGTCGAGCCGCTCGGCCAGTGGGGGGGAGACCGGCGAGGCGGCGAGCGCGGGGGTGAAGGCAGAGAAGAGGGAGAGAACGAGCGCGAGGACACAGACGGTCAGGCGCATGGTGAACCTCCGGGCGGTCGTGCCGCGGGGTGTTATACAGCGGGAGAGGGCCCGGCGGTTCGCAGCATGGGCTGCGGGCGGAGGTAGGTAACGCTGCGCCAGAGCCACTCGGCGGGGCCGAAGCGGAAGGTGCGCATCCAGAGGACGCTGAACACGCACTGGCAGGCGAAGACCGTGAGCACGAAGGCGCACTGCTCGGCGCGGGTCCACTCGCCGAACTGCGCAAGGCCCCAGTGATAGAAGACGAAGGTCGAGACAAGCGTGTGCGTGAGGTAGTTGGTGAGGGCCATGCGGCCAACGTTGGAAAGGACGAACGTGGCGGGCTTGAGGAGGTTGCCGCGGACGATGAGCGTGAAAGACATGAGGTAGAAGAGGCTGACCAGCGGGCCGCAGAACATTCCGAGGAACGCGCTGGCACCCATAGTCGCGGCGTTGACGCCGCCCCATGCTGGGAGGAAGGTCTGGACAACGGCGCCGGGGACGCCGATGAGCAGGCCCGCGCTGAAAAGGACCCACTGCACGCGGGAGGCGGATGGTTCGAAGATGCCGCTGCGCAGCATGCCCGCGCCGATGAAGAACATGCCCAGCACGTGCCAGCCAAAGCCGAGCAGGCAGAAGACCAGGTAGTTGAGCCAGATGAAGCCGCGGACGAAGAAGCTCTGGAGCCAGGGACCGTCGCGCATAGCGCGGATCTCGCCCTCGATCGCGTCGGGCGTCTCGGGCCCGCCGGGGAAGAACCCGTCAATGACCTGCTGGATGGGTGTGCGCTGGGGCGTGGCTGAAGCCGTGGAGTCGGAGGGTTGCTCGGTGTCTGGCGTGGCCGCGGACTCGACCTGTGCAGGCGCTTCGGGCTTCTGCTGCGCAGCCCAACCGCCGAGTGCGCTTATGGCGCCGAAGAAGACGGAGGCGAAGAGGACGAGCCCGACGCCGATGGCGAGCTGGATCTTCGGCGGGATGCGGGCGCAGAGGAGCAGGGCCGTGCCTGCGATGCTGTAGATGAAGAGGATGTCGCCGTACCAGAGCAGGAGCGCGTGCGACAGACCCATGAGGAAGAGCCAAACG
>JAEYNG010000071.1 GCA_023412695.1 Planctomycetota bacterium
GAGGACGACCTCGATAGCGCAGCCGGTGAGGATCCGGAGCTCATCGAGCCCGGAGAGCTCGAACGGGTCGCTCGTCGCGACGGTGAGGACGCTGTTCTCCCTGGCGATCGGCACGCAGTTCTGGCGATAAACAAGCTTGGCCGGGAGCGATTGCAGCACCTCGGGTGTGACCTCGACCGTCGAGAGGTCGATCACGGGCATGTGGAACTGGTTACCCACGACCGACAGCACGTTGTCCGCGTCGATGAGGCCCATTTTGACGAGGATGCGGTCGAGCCGCTCACCGGAGGCGCGTTGCTGGGCGATCGCCTCCTCGAGCTGGTCTCGATTGATCAGGCCTCGTTCGAGAAGAAGGGTGCCGATGCCCATAGTGAAGATCGTACTGATTGGCAGCGGAGAGATGTGTCCGCGCGGGTTGTACCTGGAATTATGCACCCGGTTGTGTGATCAACCCACTCTGAAAGCGGAAGACCGCTGACTGATCACGGCAACGCGGGATACGTGCAGGAGGTCTTATCGGTCTCCCAGACTGTGAGCGATCGGAGTTTTGCCCCGCCCGCGGCGATAGCGGGGGCGAGCAGATCGAAGCACACCTTGGCAATGTTCTCGACCGAGGGGTTGAGCCCGCCCGGGCCGCACCCAAACTCCTCGGTGTCCTCGTTCAGTTGCTTGTGGTCGTAACGCTCGATGATGAGCTCGGATGTCAGCCGCTCGAGGTCGGCGAGGGAAAAGCCCGGTGCGCTCCGGGCGGGGATGCGCACTTCGACGCACGGCTCAACGCGGTAGTTGTGCCCGTGGCCGCGAGGGTTGTTGCACTTGCCGAAGAGTTCGCGATTCTCCGCCTCGGACAGGCTCGGGATGTGCAGCCGGTGCGAGGCAGCGAACTCGAACTGCTGGCGCAGAAGTGCGACGGACTCGGATTGATCGGGGTTTGCGACCGGCGACATCTCGATCGAATAGTACGGGCTGAGTCTCCAGCGGACCGCGCTCAGCGCTCGGCCGAGACGGTCGGCGAGCGGACGCATCGCCTCGCGCAGCGTCAGGAACGGGTCGGCGTCCGCGCGTGCCGTTGCGATTGTGGGGATCGTCGTCGCGCGTGCGGCGCGGTCGATCTCCTTGATGTTCAGGAAATACCCGGTGTTCGGGTCTATCTCACCGCGGCAACGTACGTCCAGCTCGTAGTGCCGCCCGAGTCCGCGCATGGAGGGGAACGCCGCGAAGGTATTGTCGCCCGCCGTGTCCGGGGCGAGGCCCGGATCGTTCACGCTGAACCTGACTGTGCGGGTGAGCAGCACCATGAACGAGCATAGTGCCCGCCGTCGCGGCGTGCGGTGCGCAGCCCGGTACGATTGCCGGGAGGGAACTGGAGCACGCTCATGGCCTGTTGCGGCGGTTGTTGCGGCGGTTCGGGCAAAGCTGGCGGACCCGGGTTCGCGCTGGTCTTGGTGGGCCTTGCCGCAGGAGCGGCGCTGATGACGGCCGTGTTCGGCGCCGGCCGCGCGGATGATCCAACGAAGGCGGAAACACCGGCGGCGAAGCAACCGGAGACGACACCGGAGAAGCCGAAGGCTGAAGAGAAGAGCCCGCTCGACTTCAAGATGAAACGAATCGACGGCACGGAGGAGCACCTGTCCAAGTACAAGGGCAAGGTCGTGGTGATCGTGAACACCGCGAGCAAGTGCGGGTTCACCGAGCAGTACGCCGGGCTTCAGGACCTGTACGCCGAGCACAAGGATGATGGGCTGGTCATCCTCGGCTTTCCGGCGAATAACTTCAACTCGCAGGAGCCCGGCACGAACGCGGAGATTGCCACGTTCTGCACGAGCGCGTACAGCATCACGTTCCCAATGTTCGAGAAGATCAGCGTGAAGGGGGAGGACTCGCACCCGCTGTACAAGCTGCTCGCGTCGCAGCCCGCGCCGCTCGGCGGCGAGCCGAAGTGGAACTTCACCAAGTTCATCATCGATCGCGAGGGAAAGGTGGTCGCTCGCTTCGACGCCGACCGCGCGTATGTCCGCAGCAAGCGGCTCGAGCCGGAGTTCATCAAGAAGGTCGAGGAACTTGTGGCGGCAAAGGACGCGGTCGATCCGAAGAAATCGGAACAGGTGGGCGGCGACGGCAAGGACAAATGATCGCGTCTCAAAGATGGGCAACTACCGGTACATCGCGCTGACGTCGGGGGGGGATCGCGTCGTCGGTGTGCTCGCCGGTTCGAGTGAGCAGGCCGTGCTCGCCGAGCTCGAGACGCGCAGGCTCACGCCGGTGCAGATCGCCGAGCACGAGGACCGCGCCCCGTTGTTCCAGCGACGCATCGGTATCCGTCCGCTCGCCGCGGCGTACACGCAGGCGGCGGACCTGCTTCGCGCCGGCGTCCCGCTGCTGCGGGCGTTGCGATTGCTGGGCGCGAGCAAGTCGAACCCGCGACTGGGCGCGGCCTTCTCCGAGATCGCCGACGCGGTCGCGGAGGGCACAGAACTGGCCGAGGCAATGGCCGCGAGGCCCGAGGTATTCCCCCGGATTCACGTCGCGATGGTCCGCGCCGGCGAGAAGGGCGGCTTTCTGGACCAGGTGCTCGCGCGGCTCGGCGCGTTCCTGCAGGCGCAGGCGGACATGCGG
>JAEYNG010000111.1 GCA_023412695.1 Planctomycetota bacterium
GTTGCCAACAATCCGCCATGACCATCTTCCAACAGCACCTTCTCCGCAACTCGCAGGTCATCGTCGCCGCGTTCCTCTTTGGCGTCATCAGCTTTACCGTTGTCGCTGCAGTTGTCGGCCCGCTGCACGCCCCGCCCCCGGGCACGCCGCCCGCAACCGCAGCGACCGTCTCAACCCCGCTTGGTCAGTTTGATCCATTCCTGCTCGCGCTCTTCGCGATGATCGCGGCACAGCTCCCCGTTTTCTTTGCCATTCATTCCTTCTTCAACCGCACCGCGACACAGGCCGTCACCCGCCATGCCGACGACCCCGAGGTGCGCGACGCCACGCTCAGCCGTATCTGGATGAGTTCCACCATCTGCCGCGCCGCTCTCGGCGAGGGCGCGGGCCTCTTCGGCGCGGTCATCCTCCTGCTCCGCGGCGAGCAACTCGCCCTCGTTGGCGTCGCCTTCGCCGCCATCGTTCTGCTCGGTGTCTTCCCGACCCGCGGCCGACTCGAGACCTTCATCGAGCGTGCCGTCCGCCGCGGGGCCGAGCACCCGGGGAACCTCACCCGATGATCGTCAAACCCGTCACCCTCGAGGGTCACGGCGTCCGGCTGCGGCCGCTCACCGCTGCCGATGCGCCCGCGCTCTTCGCCATCACCCCGCCAACGACCTTCCCCTACTTCCTCTCGTGGCCGACGGAGTGGACGCCCGCAGCATTCGACCGTTGGCTTGCCGCGCACCTCGCCAACGCGAAGACCTTGGCCTTCGCCGTCATTGACACCTCCGCCGACGCGATCGTCGGCTCCACGTCTTACCTCGACATCGACCCGTCCAACCGCTGCGTCGAGATCGGCGCAACGTGGTACGCGCCCGCGGCCCGCGGCACGCACATCAACCCCGCCTGCAAGCTCCTGCTCCTCGGCCACGCGTTTGAGAAGCTCGCCTGCGTCCGCGTCACGCTCAAGTGCGATGCCCGCAACGTCCACAGCCAGCGTGCGATCGCCAAGCTCGGTGCGACGCGTGAGGGTGTGCTGCGCAAGCACCGCATCCAGGCCGACGGCTTCGTCCGAGACACCGTGTACTTCAGCGTCATCGCCGAGGAGTGGGCACGCGTGCGCGGCGGCCTGCTCGCCCGCCTCGACGCCCGGCCCTGACTACTTCCCGATACAGAAAACCGCGAACACCCGGCCGAGCACATCGTCCGGTGTTACGTCCCCGGTGATTTCCCCCAGGTGATCGAGCGCCGCGCGCAGACCCGCCGAAACCAACTCCGGCGTCGAAAGCGCTCGTCCCGCCGGATCCCCCGCGGCCGCGAGCGCGGCGTTCAACCCATCGAGCGATTGTGCAAGCGCTCGTCGATGCCGCGGCAGCGTCGCGGCCTCGGGGTCTTCCTCCTGCCCGCGCTGCACCGCATCTGCGATCGCCCGCCGCAGCGTGCCGAGGTTCCAACCGTCCAGCGCGCACACACCGATCGCACCGCTCGCCTCCCCGCCAAGGTCCATCTTCGTCCGCACGCGGATCACCGGCACGCCGCGAGCCGCGACGTCCTCGCGGAACGCGCCGGTCGCGTCACAGTGGATCAGCACATCCGCCCGCGCAGCTTCGCCCGCCGCTCGCGCCTGCGCAGCACGATCGATCCCGCCGCTCATCGACGCGTCCATTCCCGGCAGATCCAGCAGTTGCACCTCGCCCGCGCCCGGCGCATCGCCCGACAGTTCGAGCGTCTCGGCGATCGCGTCCCGCGTCGTCCCGGCGATGTCCGACACGACCGACCGCTGCCGCCCGAGCAGCGCATTGAACAGCGTGCTCTTCCCCGCGTTCGGCGGTCCGACGAGTGCGACTCGCGGAAGCCCGCCGCTTCGCTCCCACGACGCCTGACCGCCCAGAAGCCGCGCGATCCCCGCGCACAGCCGATCCGTGCGTTCTACAAGCTCTCCCGGCCCGATCGCCACCACGTCCTCCTGGTCCGTGAAGTCGATCCCCGCCTCGACAAGCGCGAGCAGCGTCGCCAGCTCGCCCGTCCACTCGCGCAACTGCCGCCCGCGCGTGCCGTCGAGCAACCGCTCCGCCGCCGCGAGCTGCGAATCCGTCTGCGCCGCGATCTTCGCCGCGATCCCCTCCGCCTGCTCGATCGTCAGCTTCCCCGCCAGGTACGCCCTCGCGGCGAACTCCCCCGGCTGCGCCAGCCGGACATTCGGCCGCCGCATCAAGAGCGCGATCACCCGGTCGATCAGCGCCGGGTTCCCCGGCAGCACGATCTCCACGCTGTCCTCGCCCGTGAACGAAGCCGGCCCGTCGTAGCGAATCACCAGGCAAGGAAGCCGCCGCCCCTCCGTGTCCCCCGCGATGCACAACTCCGCCCGCCGGATCTCCCCCGCCGCGCCGACCGCTTCCCCGCTCCTCGCCATCAGGTCCCGTACGGTCGCATGCGCCGCCGGTCCGCTCACACGGATGATCGCCCGCCCCGCCCGCCCATGACCCGACGCCGGCGCGACGATCGTCTCGCCAGACTCCGCAGCCGCATGACCGGGTGCTGACTCGTCCGCGGCCATGCGCCTCAGGCCTTTTCGAGCGCCGCCTCGACGCCCGACTTGATCGCCTTCCAGTCCGCCCCGTCTTCCTTGTTCACCGTCAGCCACCCGCCCGACAGCAACACGCTCGTCACGCCGGGCACCGCGAACAGCGCCGCGCCCAGCGGGTCCCCCGCCGCCTGCT
>JAEYNG010000170.1 GCA_023412695.1 Planctomycetota bacterium
GCGCTGAGCGCCGCGCCTGTCACCGCCGCCAGCAGCCCGAACGCGCCCGCCAGCGCCAGCATGACCACCAGCCGGTCCGTCCAGCACCGCGCCGCCGCGCCCGGGATCACCAGCAGCGCGACCACCAGCACCACCCCGACCGCCGGCAGCCCGGCCACGGTGCACACGCAGATCAACCCCATCACCAGCAGGTCGAGCGCCAGCGTCGGCCACCCCTGCGTCCGTGCAAAGTCCGGGTCAAACGCCAGCGACTTCAGCTCCTTGTACAGCGCGCCCACAACTAGCAGCACCACCGCCGCGACCAGCAGGATCGCCCGCGCATCCGCCGCCACCATGCTCGCGGCCTTGCCGAAGATGAACCCATCGAGCCCGGCGACCCCGCCCCCCGGCCTCGCCGCGATCATCTGGGACCACACCACGCCAAGCCCGAAGTACGACCCGATGACGATCGCGATCGCCGCGTCGTCCTTCACCCGCGTCCATCGCCGGATCGCCGCAATCGTCGCCGCCGCGAGCGCGCCGAACACCAGCGCGCCCGCCATGAACGCCGCGAAGCTCCGCGACCCCACGGCAAAGAACGCGGCGCACACTCCCGGCAACGCCGCGTGCGCAACTGCATCTCCCACCAATGCGCGTCGCCGCAACGTCGCGAAGCACCCGACGACACCCGCCGCGACGCCCAGCGCGCCGACACCCAGCAGCACCGTGCGCGTGTTCGCATCCCGCAGCGAGAGCAGGCGGCCAAGATCGCTCAGAAACTCGTCCACACGCCTCCGTCCGCCCCTCTCACCGCGTCGCCTGCTTCACCGCCTCCGCCGCCTCATCAAGCAGCGTCAGCCGGCCGCCGTACGTCCGCTGCAGGTTCGCCGGCGTGAACACCTCCGGGGTTGACCCCGCGGCCACAAGTCGCGTGTTCAGCAGCACCACGTGATCGAAATACTCCTCGACGCTCTGCAGGTCGTGGTGCACCGCGACCACCGTCCGCCCGCGCGCACGCAGCTCGCGCAGCACATCGACAATCGCCTTCTCCGTCGCCGCGTCCACGCCCGCGAACGGCTCGTCCATCAGGTACAGCCGCGCATCCTGCATCAACGCACGCGCCAGGAACACCCGCTGCTGCTGACCGCCCGAGAGTTGACCGATCTGCCGCGTCGCGTACGCCCCCATGTCCACCCGCTCCAGGCACCGCAGCGCCTTCTCGCGTTCCGCGCGGCCCGGACGTCGAAACCACCCAAGCCGCCCGTACGACCCCATCAGCACCACCCCCGCCGCGTCGATCGGAAAGTCCCAATCGACCGACTCCCGCTGCGGCACGTACCCCACCATCCGGCGCACCTCGGCAAGCGGCCGCCCGAACACGCTTACCGACCCCGACGCTACGGGCACAAGCCCCAGCACCGCCTTGAGCAGCGTGGACTTCCCCGCCCCGTTCGGCCCGACGATCGCCACCATCCGCCCGGCCGGCAGCGAAACGTCCACGTTCCAGAGCACCGGCTTGCGGTGATACGCCACCGTCAGGTCGTGCACCTCGACCGCCGTCGCCGTGCCCCGCCCCTCCGTCTCCCCGCGTCCACCGACCAGCTGCAGCGTGGCCCTCATGACTTCGACCCCGTCTCGCCCACGCTCGGCTTCTTCTCCGCCGTCACCGCCGGCGCGAGCGCATCCACGATCGTCTTCACGTTGTGCCGCACCATCCCGATGTACGTTCCCGCCTCCGACCCCGCCGCGCCCATCGCGTCGCTGTACAGCTCCCCGCCCACCGTCACCGTGTGCCCGCGCGCCCTGCACCCCTCGACCAGTGCATCGATGTTCCGCCGCGGCACGCTCGACTCGATGAACACCGCCGGGATCTTCCGCTTCACCAGCGTGTCCACCAGCTCGTTCATGTGCTTCAGGCTGCCCTCCGAGTCCGTCGAAATGCCCTGCACGCCCAACACATCGAGCCCGTACGCGTCCCCGAAGTAACCGAACGCGTCGTGCGCCGTTACAAGCACAAGCTGCTCCTTCGGGATCCGCGCCAGTTCCGCCGCGCAGTACGCGTGCAGATCCTTCAACTGCCCGACGTACGCGCTCGCACGTTCCTCGTACTCGATTTTCCCCTCCGGGTCCTGCTTCACCATCGCATCACGGATCCGCTCGGCGACGTGCACCCACAGCTCCACGTTGAACCACACATGCGGGTCGTAGTGCCCGTCAAACTCCGGCGGCTCCCGCAGCCGGTCCTCCGGGATCGAGTCCGTCACCTGCACCGTCGTCTTCTTTGACGCCAGCCGCACCAGCACATCTGCAAGCCGCCCCTCGAGTTGCAGCCCGTTGTACAAAATCACGTCCGCGCCCTGAAGCACCCGCAGGTCCGCCGGCGCAGCCTTATAGAGGTGCGGGTCCACCCCCGGCCCCATTAGCGCCGTGACCTCTGCGCGGTCGCCCGCGATGTTCCTCGCCGCGTCCGCGATCATCCCCGTCGTCGCGACCACATTGAGCTTCTTACCGTCCTGCCCGAATGCAACGCCCGGAAGCAGGAGGACCAAGGCCATCAGCACCAAACGGGAGAGTGATGTGGGCATAGGCGTCCCTTGAAGCAATCGCCAGAAGTTGTATCACAGGCTACATGTAGAGACTAGCATCAGATGTTGCACTTGGCAACCGTTGTATTGTTTGCTACACTATTTTCAATGGCTGAAGACTTCGCCCAGCAATCCGACACGAGCAGCAGCGGGGGAGCCGGGAGTGGGAATGGTGGCGGAGGGGGGGCCGACGACGCCGTCCTCGCCTCGTGCCACCGCCGCGCACGCGCCGACCGCTCCACCGAGCTCGCCGAGGACTATGTCGAGCAGATCGCCGACCTCATCGCCACCGCCGGCGAGGCCCGCGTCGTGGACCTCGCCCGCCGCCTCGGCGTTACCCACGTCACCGTCGTCCGCACCGTCGAGCGCCTGCAGAAGTCCGGCCTCGTCTCGACGCGCCCGTACCGCTCCATCTTCCTGACCGATGCCGGCGCGGCCCTCGCCGACCGCTGCCGCCGACGCCACGTCATCGTCGTCGACTTCCTCCGCGCGCTCGGCATCTCCGAGGCCGCCGCGCAGGAAGACGCCGAGGGCATCGAGCACCACGTCAGCGACGAAACCCTCGC
>JAEYNG010000226.1 GCA_023412695.1 Planctomycetota bacterium
CGCTACGCGTGGGCGAACACACCCGCCGCCGTGCTCTTCAATAAGGACGGCCTCCCCGCGTCGAGCTTCCGGTCCGACACCTGGGGCCCCGAGATCGCGCCGCCGAGCAACGACGACCAGATGCGCTCTCTCCGCACGACGGAGCCGGGGTACATCGACCTCTTCAACGGCAAAGACCTCGCCGGGTGGGTAAACGTCAACTGTGCGCCGGGCGCGTGGAGCGTCGCCGCGGATGACGAGGACAACCCGATCATCGCCTGCACGGGAATCCCGACCGGCGTGCTCCGCACCGACCGCATGTACGAGAACTTCGAGCTCGAACTCGAGTACCGCCACCACGTCGCCGGCGGCAACGCCGGCCTCTTCGTCTGGAGCGATGCCCTCACCGCCCGCGGCCAACCGTTCACACGCAGCGTCGAGGTCCAGGTTATGGACGGCCAGGAGGGCGCGTGGTACACCAGCGACGGCGACATCTTCCCCATCCACGGCGCGAAGATGACGCCGGAGAACCCTCGGGGCAACGGTGACCGCGCGTTCCCCACGGAGAAGCGGGCCAACCGCGCGCCGCTCTGGAATCACTACCGCGTCACCTGCAACAACGGCGAGATCAGCCTCGCCGTCAACGGCAAGGTCGTCACCCGCGGCCGCGACGTCACGCCGCGAAAGGGTTACATCTGCCTCGAGGCCGAGGGCTCGCCCGTCGATTTCCGCAACATCCGCATCAGAGAACTGCCGCCGACCGGCGCAACCAGAGAGCAGACCGCCGCCGAAGATCAGGGCTTTGTCTCGCTGTACACCGGCGTCGATCTCTCCGGCTGGAAGGTCGAGCCGCACCACGTCGGCCACTGGACCGCCAACGACTGGGTGCTGAGGTTCGACGGTAAGGCCGAGGGGGACCTCTGGAGCGAAAAGTCATACAAGGACTTCGTGCTCATCTGCGACTGGCGATGGACCAGCGAGCCGCGCGACGCCGACCTGCCGATCGTCCTGCCCAACGGCGACTATGCGATCGACGAGCACGGCAAGCAGAAGTCCCAACGCGTCAAGGACGCCGGCGACAGCGGCATCTATCTCCGCGGCAGCAGCAAGAGCCAGGTCAACATGTGGTGCTGGCCGATCGGCTCAGGCGAGGTCCACGGCTACCGCACCGATCCGAAGATGCCCTTCGGCGTCCGCTCGGGCGTCACGCCGAAGCTCGTCGCCGATGCACCGCTCGGCCAGTGGAACCGCTTCGAAATCACGATGAAGAACGACCGCCTGACGGTGGTGCTCAACGGCAAGACGGTGATCGAGAACGCCCAGCTCCCCGGCGTCGCGCCCGAGGGGCCGATCGCACTGCAGGCCCACGGCAGCCCGATCGAGTTCGCGAACATCTTTATCCGGGAACTGAAGTAGCCCGGCGGCCATTGCTGATTGGAGCCACCGACGATGACACGAATGCCTGCCTTTGCACTGCTGATCACCCTGCTCGTGTTCGTGACGGCGGCCGCAGCGCAATCACCTGCCGCGGACTCAGCTCGCGACGACCGAATGGCCTGGTGGCGCGACGCCCGCTTCGGCATGTTCATCCACTGGGGGCTCTACGCCATCCCCGGCGGCGAGTGGAAAGACGGACCGAACGCCGGCGCGAACCACGGCGTGTGGATCCGCACGACCGCGCAGATCCCCCTCGCCGAATACGACAAGCTGCTCGAGAAGTTCAACCCCGTGAACTTCAACGCCGAAGCGATTGTCCTCGCCGCGAAAAACGCGGGCATGGGCTACATCATCATCACCAGCAAGCACCACGACGGCTTCTGCCTCTTCGACACCGCTACGACCGACTTCGACGTGATGTCCACGCCCTTCAAGCGCGACATCCTCCGCGAGCTGGCCGACGCCTGCCGCAAGCACGGCCTCCGCATCGGCTGGTATTACTCGATCATGGACTGGCACCACCCCGACTACCTCCCGCGCCGCGAGTGGGAGACCGACCGCCCGACCGAAGTCGCCGACTTCGATCGCTACGTCACCTACATGAAGGCCCAGCTCAAGGAGCTGCTCACCAACTACGGCGACATCGGCGTGCTCTGGTTCGACGGGCAGTGGGAGGGCAACTGGACCGACGATCGCGGCCGCGACCTCGAGGCCTACGTCCGCTCGCTCGCGCCCGACATCATCATCAACTCCCGCGTCGGCCGCGCGGGCGGCAACTACGGCCTCGACACCGCCGGCGGCATGCTCGGCGACTACGCGACCCCAGAGCAGTTCATCCCCGACAGCGATCCCGGCTTCGACTGGGAGACCTGCATGACGATGAACGACCACTGGGGCTACAACCGCGCCGACCGAAACTACAAGACCACCGGCGACCTCATCCGCAAGCTCGTCGACATCGCCAGCAAGGGCGGCAACTTCCTCCTGAACATCGGCCCTGATGAGCTCGGCAACATCCCGCCCGCGTCCCTCGAGCGCCTCAGGGAGATCGGCGAGTGGTGGGAGATCAACAGCGAATCGATCCGCGGCACGCGTGCCGGCCCATTTCCCGCAAATCACCTTCCCTGGGGGAGATGCACACAGCGCCTCCTGCGCGCCGACGTTCCGCACTACCGGCTGTTCCTGCACGTCTTCGACTGGCCCGCCGATGGCCGAGTTGTCATCCCCGGAATCTACAACACCACGACCGGCGAGCAGGCGTGTCTCTTGATAAACCTCGTCGACTCAAAGCTACTTGTTGTGGGCCGCGACGGCGCGGACCTCGTGCTGACCGTCCCGCCGGACCCAGTCAATCCGTTCGACACGGTGATCCAGTTGGATGTCAGCGGCACGCCCGACATCGCCATCCCGCCGACGATCATTGCCCCTGCCGACATCTTCATCGACACCCTTCCGGTCACACTCGCCTCCAAGCGGGGCAACATCGTGATCCGCTACACACTCGACGGCGCGGAGCCCACCGCCGACTCACCCGCCGCGCAAGAAACGATCGCCCTCGATCGCACCGCAACCCTCCGCGCGGCGTGCTTCCGCGAGGGTGTGCAGGTCAGCCCCGTCGCCTCCCGCGAGTTCCGCAAGGTGACACCGCGGCTGGCGATCGCCGCGCCCGCGGCGACAAACCCCGGCCTGCTCGCAAGCGTCTTCACCTGGGAATCCGGCGACATCGAGAGCGTCGAGGCGCTCGCCGCGATGCAGCCGGTGACGACCGCGCCCGTCCCCGACCTCACGCTCAAGCATGTCCAGCCGCGAGAGCGGTTCTGGGGCGCACAGTGGCACGGCTTGCTGCGTGTGCCAAAGACCGCCGTCTACGAGTTCACCACCGGTTCCGATGATGGCGGTCGCCTCTGGATCGGCGACCAACTCGTGGTGGACAATGACCGCCCGCACAGCTTCAAGGTCGAACGCGGCGTCATCGCCCTCGAGGCCGGCCTCCACCCCATCCGCATCGCCTTTTTCGAGAACTGGGGCGGCTTCGACCTCCGCGTCAGCTGGCGCGAAATCGCCCATGCTGAAAAGCCGATTTTCACCGCGGACCTAGTTCACGAGCCGTGACTCGGTGATCCCGCGAAGCACGCCTTCTCCGCGCCGTTCCGGCGTACGGACGATCGGGACCGCGTCGCACCACTTCTCAATCAGTCGCAAGCTGCGCTTTGCTTAACCGCCCCGCTGCATCAAGCTTGATGACCAGCCACTCCGAGTCGATCGCAAAGGTGCCCCGCTCATCGTCATCACGCTGTGTCCATCGTCATCCAGCAGTTGTCGAAGTTCGCCCTCGCGAGATCGTGCCTGCGGATCCAGTAGCAAAGGTTCCCGCAGTCGCCCCATTGCCACCCGACCTCGCGATTGCTCCCGAGCGACAGCAGGAGCATCCAATCGCCGATCCCGCGCCGCAAAGCCTGCACCGTGCCGGGGTCGGCTGTCCGTTCATCCGCGATCCCGTTCGATGCAAACTGACAGTCCACCTCGGGCGGGTTGTCGATGTAGCCCGGATAACCCAACAGTTGCTCGGAAAAGTCACAGTCAATCGCGTCATCCATCTTCAGATCCGAGTAGCCGCGCAGGTTCGCAAACGGGCGTCGCTCAACGCCGTCCGCGAACACGCTGTGTTCACTCGGCGGCAGCATGAGCGTCCGTTCAAACTCCAGTTTGCACGTTGCATACGGCTCGAGCTCGCCCGCTTCCCAATCGCCATAC
>JAEYNG010000230.1 GCA_023412695.1 Planctomycetota bacterium
GGCACGTGCGGACGCACAGCACGAGGAAGATGATCGCCAGCGCCCAGTCGAACAGGACGTAGTCGTGAAGCGTGCCGAGGAACCACCGCAGGAAGACCGCGACGGGCTGGAACGTGCAGAACGCGCACGGCCCGCCGAAGGTGAAGATGACCAGCCGCTCGAGGCCGAAGAAGTTCGCCGCGGGCTCGGCGTCGACATACTTCTTCGAGAGCGGACCGGCGTAGACCATCATCGACAGGTCGGCGGAACCGCCGGGGGCAACGTCGATCGCCGGCGAGCTGACGCGCAGCACCATCACGCCCGGCGAGGTCCGTCCAACTTGGTTTTGGTCGTGGGGGGCGGGGATGGCGAGGCGGTCGATGCGCTCGACGAGGGTGAACCGCTTCTCCGCGCCGGCCGGGGCGGCGAGGTCGGCCGATGCGCCCGGCACCGGGTGCATCGCCACGGCGAAGTAGCGGGAGGTCATCCCCGCCCAGGCGAGCTGGAGATTGTCCTCCAGCGCATCCTGATCCGGCCAGAGCGTCTTGGGCGGCCACGTGGGCATGTTGCTCGGCGAGGCGACGGGGCTGCCGAGCACGTTGTCGTGCCCGAGGCGGTACTCGCTGCCGAGCACGATGCGGTCAGAATCGTTAGCGGGGGGCAGGAGGTATCCGAACCGCACGCGCCGGACATCGCCGCCGTAGCGGATCACGCCCAGCGGCAGGTCCGCCGGGCCGTACTGGTTCCACACGATCTTTAGCGGCCGGTCGGTCAGGTTCTCGACCGATTGGCGGATCGTGAACTCGTACGACCCGGGCAGGAGCTGATAGGTGCGGGTGACACGCGCGACCTCGCGCTCTGCACCATCGGTCCCCGGCTCAACGATGACCGCTTCGAACGTGCCGGGCCGGACCTGCCGCCAGAGTGTCACGCCGGTGTCGCTCACATCGACGGAGAGGTCGACATCACGGCCGTTGATGTTCACGAACGCTGCTGCGAATGGGGTCACGCCGACGCGGTCGCTTCCGTTCAGCCCGACAAAGCGCTGGATGACCTCGTGGTCCTTGCGATCAACGTGCTCAAAGTGGTTCGCGAGTCGGACGCGTTCGAGCCCTGCGCCAAACGGCGAGAACTCGAGCTGGAGCTGGAACGTCCCGCCGTCGGCCTTTGGTGTCAGATCGCCGACAGGGTCGAACGTCGTTGCTGGAAAGCGTCGGGCCCTGAGCTGGTCGATCGGAGCGGCCGCGACAGGCTGAGAAGCTGCCGGCGCCTGTGCGGCGGGCTGCTCGTCAGACGGGGCCGATGGATCGGCCGCGATCGGATCGGCCGCGATCGGGTCGGTCGTGGTCGGATCGGCCGCGATGGGGTCGGCCGGCGGGGTCATGGACGGCGCGGGGGTCGTCGCAGCCGGCTGCTTCGCCGTGTCTGGCGAGGCGTTCCGAACCCCGTTCACGACGTAGAGATAGAAGATGCCGACGCCGCCCAGAACAATGGCGAGCGGCACGAGCAGGCGCAGGGCACGGTTACGAGGCTGTCTGGCTTCGGACATGGGGCGGATGATAGATGGAGCCATGGGCGCGAGCCCGGCTTTCTTCGGTGCCTGCGCCGGAGCGTTTCAGCCCGCGGTCAGCGCCCCTCGAACAGCCGGTCGCCCAGCCAGTCCGACAGTTCGGCGATCGCCTTGATCTTGCTCGCCGTCTTCTCGATGTCGTACTCGACGCGGATGAACTCGATCCGGTCGGGGCTCAGGATCGCGTAGCACGCCCGCGGGTCAAGGTCCCTCGGCTGGCCCACCGAGCCGACGTTCACGATCGCCTTCTCGTCCATGAACTTGTACGTGGCGTCGGTCAGCTCGGCGGGCGGGTAAAAGTCAGGCTCGTCGGTGAACACGCCCGGCACGTGGGTGTGGCCGACGATGCACAGCTTCGGCACCCGCTCGAAGATGGTCGTCACCTTGTCGGGCGCGGTGTGGCAGTCGTCGGGGAAGATGTACTCGTTGATCGGCCGCCGCGGCGAGCCGTGGACCGCCAGGATCGGCAGGTTCGACTCCGGTGTCGCCTCGCCCACGCGGACCCGGAGCTGGCCGAGGAACTCGTACCGCGCGCGGCGGAGCTCAGGGTCGGGCTCGGCGTCGAACTGCTGGCGTGTCCAGTATGCCGCCTGCTCCGCGCCTGGATTGAAGTTCGTGGGCTCGTAAAGGACTGAGAAGTCGTGATTCCCCATCAACGACCAGGCGCACCGCTGGCGGACCAGGTCCACACATTCGAGGGGGTCCGGGCCGTAGCCGATGATGTCGCCCAGCGAGATGATTCGCTCGATGCCGCGACGATCGATGTCGGCCAGAACGGTTTTGAGCGCCTCGGCGTTGGCGTGGACATCAGAGATGATCGCGACCTGCTTGTGCGACACGTTCAGGGTTCCTGGGCGCGTTGGGGCTCCAAGCGCGGGGGCGCAATCCTAACGGCAACGGCCGGTTGTTGCCACGAGCCCTGCCGATGCCAAGGGTTCACCCCACCAGGAATGAGTTGTTGGGGAATCACGGGACGTCCTTACCCATCCCGTCCGGATTGCCGATCTTCACGCTGGGCCTACCATGCGAATCGACCGGGCCGCGGCTTGCTCCCCGCGATCCCGGCGCTCCCGCCGTCCTTCCTGACGGCCGGGGCGGGCTCAATCGGAGGCAGGGAATGCCCGCAGTGAACGTCTCCTATCAACGCACCCGCGAGATGACCATCGACGAGCTCCTGCTCGAGAACCGGGTCATCTTCCTCATCGGCGAGATCAACCACGCGTCGGCCGCGCGGCTGATGATGCAGATGTTCTACCTCGAACACCAGAAGTCGGGTCAGGAGATCCACTTCTACATCAACTCCCCGGGAGGGGCGGTTGACGACACGCTCGCGATCTACGACACGATGCGGTTCCTCAAGAGCCCTGTCTCGACGTACTGCCTCGGCCGGGCCTACTCGGGCGCGGCGGTGCTTCTGACCGCGGGCGTGAAGGGCAAGCGGTTCATCCTGCCGCACGCCAAGGTCATGGTCCACCAGCCGTTCGGCGGCGTCGGCGGCCAGGCCGAGGACATCCGCATCCAGGCCGAGCAGATCATCAAGGCCAAGACCGAGCTGATCCGCATCATCGCCCGCCACACCGGCCAGAGCGAGGACCAGGTCCGTAAGGACGGCGAACGCGACAAGTACTTCACCGCGATGGAGGCGAAGGAGTACGGGCTCGTGGACGAGGTCATCGCGGAGCCGCCGATCGGCTGAGCGCGTCTGGGCGGATCAACTCTCGAATCTCACACCCACCAAGGGTTTCAACATGTCCGGTTACCTGGTCCCCATCGTTGTTGAACAGTCCGGTCGCGGCGAGCGCGCGTACGACATCTATTCGCGGCTGCTCAAGGACCGCATCATCTTCCTCGGCGGCCCGGTCACCGACGAGATCGCGAACCTGATCATCGCGCAGCTGCTCTTCCTCGCCAACGAGGACGTGAAGTCCGACGTTCATCTCTATGTCAACTCGCCGGGCGGCTCGGTCTCCGCGGGGCTGGGCATCATCGACACGATGAACTTCGTCCAGTGTGACGTCTGCACCTACATCATCGGGCAGGCTGCGAGCATGGGGTCGATCATCGCGGCGAGCGGCGCCAAGGGCAAGCGGTACACGCTCACCAACGCCCGCAACCTCATGCACCAGCCGCTCATCGGCGGCGTGCTCGAGGGACAGGCGACCGACCTCGAGATCGAGGCGCGCGAGATGCTCCGCATCCGCGATCGGCTGTACCAGATCTATTCCAGCGCGACCGGCCAGACCGTGGAGAAGATCGAGGCCGACTGCGATCGGAACAAGTGGCTCGACGAGAAGGAGATGCTCGAGTATGGGCTCGTGGACCGCGTCCTGACGAGCATGCCCGTTCTCAAGCGTGAGTCCAGCGCCGGGTGATTCGCGTTTGCGGGAATCTCGCTGCGCCGCCTCAGGCCGGCTTGACGAACTCGCCGCCGGCGACGCGCCGGATGGCGGACGTCAGCTGCAGCGGGTCCGCGCCCTTGGAGATGAGTCCCCATGCGCCGGCCTCGGTGATGGCCATGACGCGCTGGTAGTCGTCGTGCCCGCTGAACGCGAGCACGCGGCACCACGGCGCGGCCGCGGCCAGCTCACGCACCGCCATGATCGGGTCCTTTCCCGGCATCGTCAGGTCGAGCAGCACCACAT
>JAEYNG010000231.1 GCA_023412695.1 Planctomycetota bacterium
TACTTCAAACTGGAGCCGTCGCCGAACGTTCGGCGCGGCCGCTGCATCCTCTTTATGGCCACCGGGACTGGCCCGTCCCTTCCATACGACCGCCCTCCGAACCGTGTTCCGGAGGGATGGGGTGACCAATGAGGGCGGATAGCTTAGCGGATCGCGTTGCCGTCGTCGCGCGGGGACGGCTGGCCCTGATTTGGGGATAGTTTCAGCGCGCGGTCCATCGAAACGGAGATCACGATCGCGACGATGCCCGCGAGGGGCAAGACCCACCACAATTGGCGGTTCAATTGAAGGGGTGTTAATGTCGGCGGAAAGACCCACACGATCAGGTGATACCCGGCGATGGCAAAGACGAGTCCGATAACGATGCGGGTCGGGACGGTCAGGCCGTGCATCCCCGGGCCGCGGCGGGTGCGGGCAACAAGAAGGCCCATGAAGGCGAGGGCAATCCCGAGGCCGAGCATGAGGATTTGGGGGAACGAGGTGGGCATGTGGATCGCGCGCCGAGCGGGACAGTACGATGGCCGCGATGCTGACGCGACTGCACGGCCTGCTGGAGACGATCGAGGAGAACCGCGCCACGGTCGTTCCGGAGGGGCTGCCGGGGCTGGCGTACGAGGTGTTGCTGCCGGCGTACCTTGCGGACGCGTGGCGCGGCCGCGGCGGGCAGGGACCAGCGGGGGCGATGATCGGGCGCGGCGTGACGCTGTACACGACGGAGTATCTGGAGGGGCAGGGGCAGGGCGCGAGCTTTGTGCCGCGATTGCTGGGGTTTTCGTCGAGTGCCGAGCGGGGATTCTTTGAGCTGCTCACGAGCGTGAAGGGGCTGGGGCCGAAGCGCGGGCTGCGGGTGATGGCGGTCGAGCCGGGGGTGATCGCGCGCGCGATCGCGGAGCGGAACACGCGGATGCTGCAGACGCTGCCGGAGATCGGGCCGAAGCTCGCCGAAACGATCGTGCACGAGCTCAAGAGCAAGTGCGATCAGTACGTGGGGCTGGGCGTGTCGAAGGGCGTTGTGTCCGCGGCTGCGCCGGTGACAGCCGAGGCGAAGCCTGCGAAGCGTGGGAAGGGCGCGGCGAAGGGTGGCGGAACGGCTGCACCGGAGGCGCTGGTGGTGGTGCCGATCCGGCAGGCGGTCGATGCGCTGGTGTCGCTGGGAGAAACACCGATCGAGGCGGAGCGGATGGTTGCACGTGCAATTGACCGATATCGCGGGAGCGGCGACGAACCGCCGCGGGACGTGTCGGCGTTGATCGGCGCGGCGTATGCGTCGCGGTAACGAGCAGAGAGCAGATCCATGCGGTATGCGATGATCATGGCGGGCGGCGCGGGGACGCGGTTGTGGCCGATGAGCCGGAACGCGCGGCCGAAGCAGCTGCTGCCGATGATCCACGAGCCGGGGGCCGCGAGGCCGCTGTCGCTGCTGGAGATCGCGGCGAGGCGCATCGATGGGCTGGTCGCGCCGGAGCGGCGGTTCATCTGCACGGGGGAGAGCTTCCGCAAACAGATCCGCGATGCGCTGCCGGAGTTCACCGACGACCGGATCCTCGGCGAGCCGATGGGGCGGGACACGGTGAACGCGGTCGGGTTCGGCGCGGCGGTGTTCCAGAGGCTGGACAAGGACGCGGTGTTCTGCGTGCTGACGGCGGATCACCTCATTCGCCCCGAGAGCGTCTTCCGCGAGCGGGCGGAGCTGGCGTTCCGGCTCGTCGAGCAGGACCCGTCGAGGCTGGTGACGTTCTCGATCAAGCCGACGTATGCGGCGACGGGGTTCGGGTACGTCGAGCGGGGCCCGGCGATCAACGGCGTGACGGATGCGAAGAAGAAGCCCATCGGCAAGGACCTGGCGTTCAAGGTGACTCGGTTTGTCGAGAAGCCGGATGCGCCGCGGGCGCAGGCGTATTTCGAGTCGGGGCACTTCGCGTGGAACTCCGGCATGTTCGTGTTCCACGCCGGGACGTTCATGGAGTGCCTGAAGAGGTTCAAGCCGGAGAGCTACGAGGGGCTGGTGAAGATCCAGGAGGCGTGGGGCACGCCGAAGCAGCGTGAGGTGATCGAGGAGGTGTACCCGGACCTGCCGCGGATCAGCGTGGATTACGCGGTGATGGAGCCCGCATCGCGCGACGACGCGGTGTCGGTGTGCACGGTATTGACGGATGTCGATTGGCTCGACGTGGGGTCGTGGCCGAGCTACGGGCAGACGCTGCAGCCGGATCGCGAGGGGAATCGGGTCGCGGGCGAGACGAAGGGCGTGCTGCTGGATTGCACGAACAACCTGATTGTGAGCGATGACCCGTCGCACACGGTGGCGGTGCTGGGGATGCGGGACCTGATCATCGTGCACACAAAGGATGCGACGCTGATGATGCCGCGGGACAAGGCGGAGCAGCTCAAGAAGCTGCACGCGATGGTGGAGGAGGGGTTGAGGTGAGGGGGTGTCGAGGTGTCAAGGGTGGGGTGAGGGGGTGAGAGGATTCTTCAGGTCCTTCACTCTCACGCAGCAACGAGGATGTCGGCCTTGCGGTAGTGTGCTGCATGACCGTGGGAGATGACAGCGTTCTCGCTGCAAAGCGGGCGAAGCGGCGACGGGTGATCGCGCTGTGCATGTGCGTGCTGATCGCGATCGCCGCGTGGGCGGCGTGCGTGACATCGTACTTTGTCGAGTGGAGCACGTACACGAAAGGGCCCGTGCGGATGCGTCCGGCGGGGGCCGGCGCTGCGCCGACGAGCGCGGCGACGATGCCCGAGGAGCGGGATGAGACGCACTACATGCTCGGGCACGGGCGCGTGATGGTGCTCAGTCATACGCCGTTCACGGCGTCGTTTGATGCGCCGATGGCGGACCTGAACAGCAAGTACCTGGCGTGGGCAGTCGCGGACGACTTCTTTCCCGGGGTGTGGCGATTCGACCGGTACCCACCGGGGCCGATGATCGGCGTGAAGCTGTGGCCGATCGCGGTCGTCTGCACATTGCCGCTGCTGGTCTTCGGCGTGCTCTGCCTGCGCAAGCGCTATCCAGAGGGGCATTGCCGGAGGTGTGGGTATGACCTGCGGGGGCTGAGCGGGGAGAAATGCCCGGAGTGCGGGGCCGCGGCTATTGAGAGCAAAAGAGCAGCGAAGAATCAGATCGACAAAGAGCTGCACGTCGGCGATCGGGCGGCGTGAACAGGTGGCTCGCTCTGACCTGAAGGTCAGTGGCACTACGCTTGGCCGTGCGGTACATGGCGATCGACATCGGGGACAAGCGGACCGGGCTGGCGGTCGGCGATGACG
>JAEYNG010000346.1 GCA_023412695.1 Planctomycetota bacterium
GGCCATCACCGCGTTCACGCGGTTGTGCGCGCCCGGCACGTTGAGCCGCAACCCCGTCGCGAGCACGGCGTCAACGCTCGCGCGATCAACCTGTACGCGCACCCGCCGAGACAGCGCGCCGTCGGTCCAAATGGCCTCCCCCACGGCCCCCTCGATCACCAGGTCCGATGGTCGCTGCGAGAGAAAAATCTGCTGCTTGCTGCGGGCATAGTGAGCGAACTCGCCGTGCCAGTCGATGTGGTTCGCGCTGATGTTTGTGATCACGCCGATCGTCGGCGACCACCCTTGCGCATCGGCATACCCCACTCCCGCGCCGAGCCAATGCAACATCGCGCTCGAGAGCTCGAGCACGACCCAGTCCGTCGCCCGGATCTTCGAAAGCTCGCCGAGCAGCGATCCGCCGATGTTGCCGCCGAGGTAGACGTGCTCACCTCCCAGCACGCGCCGGAGGATGTGCGCCGTCATCGTCGTCGTCGTGCTCTTGCCCGCCGAGCCGGTGATGCCCACGGTCCGCTTTCGCCCGCCGGCGGGCAACCGCTCGACCAACAGCCGGATCTCGGTCGTGATGGGGATGCGTGCCGCCTGGGCCGCCCGCAGGAACCGGTTGTCCCACGGCTTCGGTACCGCCGGGTTCGCCACCACGATATCGCACGTTGTGAAGTCCGAGACGTTGTGCTCACCCAGACGGAGGGTCACCGAACCATGGTCGATCAGGTCCTGCACCTTCGCGATCGATTCGGTCAGCTTGTCCGCCGGATCAAGGTCGGTGACCAGCACATCCGCCCCCTGCGAAGCGAGCCAGCGTGTCACGCCGACGCCTCCACCGAAGCGACCAAGGCCCATGACCGTCACCCGCTTGCCGGCGATGTCGAGCATGCAATCAGGGTATCGGGGTCGTCTCAATCACGCCCGGCGAGAATCGCTGCAACGAGCGAGGCGAGAAGCGTGCGGGCCACCGGCCCCGGCGCGCCGTTGCCCACCGGGCGGCCGTCGAGCCTTGTCACGCTCGCGACCATCGTCGTCGTGCCGATCAGCATCACTTCCGCGGCGTCGCGAAGCTCCGACACCCCCACCGTCCGCTCGCGGATCTCGGGGTGCTCTCGAAGCAGGATCGACCGCGTTACCCCAGCCAGGATCGGCGCGCTCTCCAGCGATGGCGTGCAGACCTCGCCCCCGCGTGTCGCGACTACGACATTCGTCGCGAGCCCCTCGCCGACGACGCCCTCCTCGCCGCCGCGCAGGAAGATCGCGTCATCCGCGCCCGCAACGTCAGCCTGCATCGCGCTCCAGACGTTCCCCATGAGCGAAATCGACTTGAGCCTGCCCTTCTCCCAGCGGATGTCGCGCAGCGTGACCGCGTTCTTCGCCGCGGGAACGCGAAAGCTCTCCAGCGGCGGCTGCGGAGCGCAATACGCAAACGCCGTCGGCCGCATGCCGGGCGAGGGCACACGCTGCCGCACCGGCATTTCCTTGGTCGGCGTGCCGCGGGTGATCTGCCAATACACAAACGCGTCGCGCATGCCGTTGGCAGCAAGCAGTCGCTCCGATGCAGGACCGATCTGCTCCACGTCCCATGCAATGCCCGCTTCGCGCAGGCCGTCGGCTAGACGCGCTTCATGGCCCCGCAGCCCGACGATGCGTGCCCCGCCCTCCGCCCGCGGCACGGCCCGAAGCCCCTCATACACACCGTCGCCGAAGAGAAAGCCACGATCGAACACGCTGATGCGTGCCGCGTCACGGGGAAGGAGTTCGCCGTTGAGAAAGACGATCACGCGTGGAGGATACACACGCCCCTGTCGGTGCTTCGCGGCGTCACATCAGCGCGATCGGGTCTACATCGACCGCCGTCTTGGCGTCGCTCTTGAGCAGGCCGCGGGCCCGCGCCCGCATGAGCGCCTCCTGCACGAGCCCCCTGCGCGGCCCGATGACCTCGACAGACATCCGATGGAACCCGGCGATGCGCGACACGGGACAAAGCATCGGGCCCATAACCGTGACGCCCCGGTCCTCGCCGGCCTCTTCCCGCAGCGTGTCGGCGATCCCCTGCGCCGCGCTGGTCGCTGCGCGGAGGTCCTCGTCGCGGCAGACGACGCGGGCCATGCGCGTCGCCGGGGGCAGGCCGGCCTCCGCGCGGAAGCGAAGCTCCTCCGCCGCGAACGACTCGAAGTCGTGCTTCGCGGCGTGCACAATCGCCGGGGCGTGGGGTTCGAGCGTCTGGACAATCACGCGGCCGGGCAGTTCGCCCCTGCCCGCGCGGCCGGCGACCTGCGCAACAAGCTGGAAGGTCCGCTCCGCCGCGCGGAAGTCCGGCAGCGACAGCGCGGTGTCGGCGTTGATCACCCCGACCAACCGGACGTTCGGGAAATCGAGTCCCTTGGCGATCATCTGCGTGCCGACGAGCACGCGCACGTGCCCCGAGGCGAACCGCTCGAGCATCTCGTGGAACTCGCGCCCGCTCTTCATCGTGTCGCCATCGACACGGACGAGCCAGCCCGGGCCGACGCCCGCCGCCGCGAGCACACGCCCGAACTTCGTTTCAAGCTCTTCCTCGACGCGCTGCGTACCCATGCCCAGCAGTTGGATCCGCCCCTCGCACACGGGACACTTCTCCGGCACCTTCTGCTGCGCAAGGCAATGGTGGCATCGCACGAACCGCTGCGCGGAGGACTCTCCCGCCATCCCGCGGCGGACCTCGCGGAAGCGGTGCTCGACCATGCACGCGTCGCATTCGCCGCATTGCAGCACGTAACCGCACTTGGGCTCCGAGCACGCGATATAGCACGAGTATCCGCGCCGGTTCAGCAGCAGGATCGCCTGGCCGCCGTCGCGCAGCGTGTCGCCCAGCGCCCGTTCGAGTGTCGGCCCGAGCATGTGCTCGCGCGGACCGACTTTCACCCCGCCCGGCGCGAAGTCGCCGCGGAGCATCGAGGAGGCGCGGATCTTCCACTCTTCGCGCAGGTCCACAACCTCGACACGCGGCAGCCGGCCGCCTCCGACCCGCTCGCGGAGTTGCCACAGCCTGTAGCCGCGGGTGCCCGCATCGTCCCCCGGGGTCTTTGCGGCGTTCTGCCAGCTCTCGAGGCTCGGCGTCGCCGATCCGAGCACCACCGGGCAGCCCTCGAGCTGCGCACGCTTGATCGCCACGTCGCGCCCGTGGTATCGCGGCAACTGGTCCTGCTTGTAATCGCTCGCATGCTCTTCATCGACGACGATCAGCCCGAGACTCTCCAGCGGCGCGAACACCGCGGAGCGGGCGCCGATGACGACGCGTGCCCGGCCGTTCGCAGCCGCGGCCCATTGCGCATGCCGCTGCGAGGCGCTGAGGCCTGAGTGCAGCACGGCGACCCCCGCCGCGCCGGCCTCGCCCACCGCGCCGAACCGCGACTGGAACCGCCCGGCGGTCTGCGGCGTCAGCGAGATCTCAGGCACCAGCACGAGCGCGGACTTGCCCGCGGCGAGGACCTGTTCGAGCACGCGGAGATACACCTCTGTCTTGCCCGAGCCCGTCACACCGTGCAGCAGGTGCACGCCGAAGCGCCCGAGCGAGCCGCCGATCCCATCGACCGCGGTCCTCTGCTCGGCCGAGAGGCGGAGGCTCGCCACGCCGTTATCGCGCTTCTGCTCGATCAGCACCGGATCTGGCGCGCCGCCCACACTGCGCACCTCTTCCCGCTCCACCCAGCGGAGCAGCCCGAGCCCGACCAGCCGGTTCAGCGGCCCGACATTCGACGCGCCGATCCTTGCGGCGAGCACGTGCGCGTCGATCGGGAACTCGTCCCGCCCGATCGCCGCGACCGCGTCCCACGCCTCGCGCGTCTTCTTTGCGAGCTTCAGCTCGACGACCGCAGGCTCAGACTCGGGCTCGACGCGATCGAGCAGTTCGCGCACGACGTGGCCCGTGCGCCGTTTCACCGCCGCGGGCATCATCGCCGAGAGGACCATGCCCAGCGGGCAGACGTAATAGCCCGAGATCCAGCGGGCCAACTCGACCAACCGCGGCGGAAGACCGACGCCTACATCCTGCAGGATCGTCTTAACCTTCTCTGGCGCGAAGCCCTCGCACAGCTCCACCCCCCCCACTTCAACCACGATCCCCGCAGCGGTCGCGTTGCCACGGCCGAGCGGCACCTCGACCCGGCGGCCGGGCTCGATCGGCTCCGCGCTCCGGTAGGTCAGCGCGGCGTCCATCCCCCCTTTGTCGATGCCCCGCTCGACCGCCACGCGCAGGTACGTCCAGCCGCCCTCGGGAGGCGTGATCAGCGAATCGTCCTGGGCGAACAAGTGAGTCATGTTCTCTCTGCAACCGTAACCGATGCGGGCGTCCCGCGCCCGGCGATTGTCCTATGATCCGCTTTGATGCACAACGAAAACGACCTTCCGCCGGGCCGCCTCGCACTCGAAGATGGGACGGTCTTTTCCGGCCGCGCATTCGGCGCGACGGGGCGGTCCATCTGCCGCACCGCCGAGGTCGTCTTCAACACCGCCATGAGCGGGTATCAGGAAGCGATCACCGATCCTTCATACGCAGGACAAATCCTTGCGTTCACCTCCCCGCTGATTGGCAATACGGGTGTGAACGAGGAGGATGTCGAATCCGCGAAGGTGCAGGTCTCGGGAATGGTCGTGCGCGAGCTGGCCCGGGTGCACTCCAGCTTCCGGGCGACGACCGACCTTTCGACCTACCTCGCCAAGGCGGGCATCCTCGGGCTGACCGGCATCGACACCCGCGCCCTCACCCGCCGGCTTCGGGTCCGAGGGGTGATGAACGGGGCGATCACGGACGTGCCACGAGAGCAGCTCTCCGACGAGGCCCTTGTCAATGCGGCGAAATCAGCCCCCGATATGGGTGGGCAAAACCTTGTCCCCCTTGTCGGGTGCACAAACAACAGCACGTGGGCGGAAACCCTTGGCGACTGGTCGCCAGAGGCAGACCAAGAGCGTAAGAGTAGCAATCGCAAAAAGTTGCGCGTCGTGGCCCTCGATTGCGGGGCCAAGCGCAACATTCTCCGCAACCTCGCCGACCGCGGGTGCGAGGTCACCGTCGTACCACACGACGTCTCGGCGGACGAGTTGAAGGCACGGTTCAAGAAGGGCGAAGTAGACGGGCTGTTTGTCTCGAACGGGCCAGGCGACCCGGCCGCGGTAAAGGCGACAATCGATACCCTGCAACAGGTGGTTGGCGATCCGACGACGACGATCCCCACTTTCGGGATCTGCCTCGGCCATCAGCTCTTGTCCCTTGCTGTGGGGGCCAAGACTTACAAGTTAAAGTTCGGACACCGGGGACTCAACCAGCCGGTTTTGAACACCCTATCTGGGCGGGTAGAAATCACGAGCCAGAATCACGGCTTCGCGGTCGATCCAGAATCCCTGAAACAAGTGGGCGGAATTCCGACCCACTTCAACCTGAACGACAACACGTTGGCGGGGTTCTGCATGACGGACCGCCCGGTGTTTGCCGTCCAGCACCACCCCGAGGCGTCACCGGGGCCGCACGACGCGTCCTACCTGTTTGACGCCTTTGTCCAGATGATGACCGACCGCAAGCCGCTCGTCAGCGGGCATCCAAATCCGGGTGCGCCGGTTGAATCCTCCACGACACCGGCCTGAACCGGGCAATACAACCCGATCGGCGTGGTTATTCTGTCGGGTCGGCGTTCGCCGCTCCAACCCAGGAGATTCCGCATGCTTCTGTCGAATCGTTCTCTTCGTCTTGCCGCCATTGTCGTTGCCGGGGCCGCGCTCTCGGCCTCGCCTGTCCTTGCCCAGGGCGGCGGGCAACGCGAGGGCGGACGTCAACCGCAGGGCCAGCGCGGCGGCGGGGGCGGCGGGATGTTCGGCGGGATGGGGATGGGCGGGTTCGGGCAGATCTACGAGCCGCCGGTGAGCTCGCGAGACCTCGACAAGTACGCGAAGATCCTGGAACTCGACGCGGAGCAGACCGAGGCGCTCACCGCGCTGCTCGAGGCGAGCCAGCAGGAGTTCAACGAGGCGGCGAAGGCGGCACGCGAAGAGATGGACAAGCTCCGCGACGAGGCCCGCGAGTCGCGCGATCGCGAGGTTTGGCGCCAGATGGGCGACCAGATGGAGAAGTTCCGCAAGTCCCGTGAGAAGATGGAGGAAACCTTTTTCTCTGACTTCAAGGCGGTGCTCAACGAGCAGCAGCTCGAGAAGTTCCCGAAGATCGAGCGGCAGCGCCGGCGTGAACAGACGATCGCCCGCGGCCTGATGAGCGGCGAGCGTGTCGACCTGATCCGGACCGTCGAGGAGCTGAATCTCGCGCCCGAGCAGCTCGCGACGGTGCAGCCGACGCTCGAGCTCTACGAGGCGGATCTCGACCGCGAGCTGCAGACGCGGAACTCGGTGTACGACGAGAACATGGGCAAGGTCCGCGAGATGTTCGAGTCGGGCAACATGGACGAGATGCAGAAGGTGCTGGAGCGCGGCCGCGAGGCTTCGAAGCGCGTCCGGGAAGTGAACCGGCGCTACGCCCGACAGATTGAGACGATGCTCCCGGCGGAGGCCCAGTCAAAGTTCAGCGACGTGGTTCGCCGCGAGAGCTTCCCGATGATCTACCGGCCGACGCAGGCATCGCGAGCGATCGAAGCGGCCCGTGGCTTCACCGATCTCGACGAAAACCAGAAGTCCGCGCTCGCGACCCTGGACGAGAGCTTCACGCGCGAGATGAGTTCACTCAACCGTCAGCTCGAGCAGGCCACACTGGACCGCGAGGAGAGCGTCACGGCGCAGGACATGATGTCGCGCGGCTGGGGCGGCTTCGGCGGCGATGACGGACCGCTCGGCGAGCTGCGGCAGAAGCGCCGCGACCTCGACACGACGACCACCGAGAAGCTCCGCGCGTTGCTCACACCGGAGCAGGTCGAGCGCCTGCCGCGGCGTGAGGATCGTTTCGGGCCGGGCGGCGGCGAGGATCGCGACGGCGGGCGTGACCGTGGGCGGCAGCAGCCACGGCGCAGGCCGGCCGGCGGCGGCGAGGATGAGACCCCGCCGCCCAACTCGCGGACGTGATAGTGACCGCGCAGGACGAGGGGCGGGGCTGTCCGGCCGACGGACGCGGAGGACGCATGCGTCTTTATCAAGATCGCAGGCGTGATTCCAGATCCAGTTCCTCAGGAGCAACTCCCATGTGGTGCACGCGGACCCGCCGCTCGTTCGTCCTTCTCGCAGGCTGCCTTGTCGCGCTCACAGTCGGCGTCTGCACGCAGCCGGCGCTGGCGCAGCGTGGCGCGGTGTCGGTGGGCATGCGGGCGGGCCTGGGCGGCGGGTTTGCGCCGCCTGTCTCCAAGGCTGACCTGAAGAAGTTCACCGGGGTGCTCTCGCTCGACGACATCCAGGTCGAGACCGCCGAGCAGCTGCTCGCGGCGATGCAGTCGGAGCACGACGTCTACGCCGAGAAGGCCCGCAAGGAGATAGACCGCCTCCGCGTCGAGTTCCAGGACTCGCAGGATCCGACGGTCTTCCGAGACGAGATGCCGAAGGTCATGCAGGCCTACACCACCGGGGCCGCGGCCGTCGAGAAGCAGTTTTTCGACGATCTGAAGTCGCTGCTCACGCCCGAGCAGGTGGAGAAGTGGCCCAAGCTCGAGCGGCTGCACCGGCGCGGCAAGAGTTTGCCGAACGGCATGCTCAGCGGCGAGTCGTTGGACCTGATCGCGACGGTCGAGCAGCTCAAGCTGCCGGAGATCTCCGTCGATCTCGCGGCGGTCCTCGATCGCTACGAGGCCGACCTCGACCGCGCGCTCATCGAGCGCGACAAGGTCCGGCAGGAGCGGATGCCCGGCGCAGGCGGCAACGGCTTCAACTTTGACTTCGAGCAGATCCGCAAGGACATGGCCGAGCTGCGGAAGGCCGGGCTGGTGGTGTGCGAGGTGAACCAGCGGTACGCCCGCTCGATCGAGGCGACGCTCCCAGAGGAGCGTCGAACGGAGTTCGCGAGCCAGGTCCGCAAGGAGACCTTCCCGCGGATCTATCGCGACACGCACACGGGCAAGTGCCTGAAGGCCGCGATGGAGTTCAAGGACCTGACTGATGAGCAGTCGTCTTCGATCCAGGACCTCTTGGCCGGGTACGAGCGGGAGTTGAAGTCGGTGAACAGCGAGTGGGCCGAGGCACAGCAGGCGCTCGAGGCAGACGGCGGGGGCGATCCGTTTGCGATGTTGATGGGAGGCGGCGAGAACCCGGCTGTCGCCGACGCTCGCAAGGCCAAGCGCGAGCTCGACAAGAACACGCGTGAAAAGCTCCTGGCGATCCTGAGCGAGGAGCAGATAGAGCGTCTGCCCGAGCGTGAGGAGGACGGGCCCGGGATGATGTTCCGTATCGGTGGGTGAACGGCCGACTTGGCCGATAAGGAGGATGCCCCGGGCCACGAGCGCCCCGGCATGGAGCACGGATGACGACGGCCCCCACGCGACCAATCCCGACACCCGCCCCTGGCCCGGACGGGCCGGCGGCTTCGAATGCGCCGCTCACGCAGGTCCCGCAGGTCGATCCCAGGGCCGCGGCGATGATCTCGGCGGACCAGGCGGTGCGCGTGGGCGCGGTGCCGTATGCCTTCGACGGCGCGACGCTGCTGGTGGCGATGAACGACGCCGACGACCTCGAGGCCGCAGACCAGGTGTCGATCCTCGCGGGTGCGCCGGTGCGGCGGGTGGCGGTCGAGCGGTCGGTATTCGGCGAGCTCCTGCGTGAGGCGTTCGGCGCGACCGCGGCCCAGATGGCCCAGCGGCTGGGCGGCGCCGCAGGCTAGGCCGACGACCTCTCGACCAACCTGCAGGCGGTCGACGCGGACGACGTGCAGCGGATGGCCGAGCAGCCGACGCTGATCAACCTCGTGAACCTGATCATCCTGGAGGCGATCCGCGAGCGGGCCAGCGATATCCATATCGAGCCGTTCGAGCGTGCGCTGGTGGTGAAGTACCGCATCGACGGCATGCTGCGGACGCAGAACTCGCCGCCGAAGCACCTGCAGCCGGCGATCACCAGCCGCGTGAAGATCATGGCGGGCATGAACATCGCCGAGCGGTACGTCCCGCAGGACGGTCACATCACGCTCCGGTTCGAGGGGCGGAAGGTGGACATCCGCGTCTCGACCGTGCCGACGATCTACGGCGAGAGCGTGGTCATGCGCATCCTCGACAAGGAAGCGATCACGCTCGACCTGATGACGCTCGGGATGCGCGAGCCCGACCGCGCGACGCTCGACCGATGGCTCGACCTGCCGCACGGCATGATCCTCGTCACCGGGCCGACCGGCTCGGGCAAGACGACGACGCTGTACGCCGCGCTCACCAAGCTCTACGACCCGTCGCTGAAGATCATCACGATCGAGGACCCGGTCGAGTACGAGCTCGCGGGCGTGAACCAGATCCCCGTGAACCCCGAACGCGGTCTGACGTTCGTCACCGGCCTGCGGTCGATCCTGCGTCAGGACCCCGATGTCATCATGGTCGGCGAGATCCGCGACAACGCGACGGCGGATATCGCCGTCCGCGCCGCGCTGACCGGCCACCTGGTCTTCTCGACGCTGCACACCAACGACGCGGTAAGCGCCGTCGGCCGCCTGCTGGACATGGACGTCGAGCCGTTCCTTGTCGCGAGTGTGCTCGAGGGCGTCGTCGCCCAGCGGCTCGGGCGGCGATTGTGTTCCAGTTGCCGGCAGCGCACGCCGCTGACCGAGGCCGTGCGGCACCGCCTGAGTCCGCGCGAACTTGCGCTCTTCGACCGCGGCGAGGGATGGACCGGCGCCGGGTGCGACCGGTGCGAGAACACCGGCTATCGCGGACGCATCGGGTACTACGAGATCCTCAATCTCACGCCGGGGCTTCGCGCGGCGATCACCGACGGCCGCACGAGCCGGCCGGAGATGCTCGCGGTGGCGGGCGCGGGGCATGTCTCGATGCGCATGGACGGGGTCATCAAGGCGGCGGGCGGGGAATCAACCATGGACGAGGTCCTTCGCGCGACGCAGGACGCCGACGAGCAGCCGACGTCGATCACCTGACTTTCTTCCCCGAATCACAGCCGTGCCCACCTTTACGTACCAACCCCTCGGCGGCGGATCATCGTCGGTGATCGATGCGCCCGATCGCGCCGCGGCGGTGCGCACGTTGCGGGCCCAGGGCATCACGCCCGCCCGGATCGAGCCCGCGACGGGCCCGCAGGCGGCGATTGAACCGACCTCGTCTGCGTCGGGCGCGGAGACGCCATCGATCGGAATGGTTCGTCGCGGCGGGATCTCCGGCGTGGAGATGGCGGCGTTCATGCGCGAGCTGGCGACGGCCGTGCAGGCGGGCCTTCCGCTGGTGCTCGCGTTGCGGACGATCGAGAAGCAGAGCCGCTCGGAACGGCGCAAGGCGATGCTGTCGCACCTGATCCACGAGGTCGAGCACGGGCGCTCGCTGGCCGAAGCCGCGGCGAGCTGGGGCCGGCCCTTCGGCGAGATGGTCGTCAGCCTGATCCGCGCGGGAGAGCTGTCCGGCAAACTCGGCGAGGTACTCGATCAATCCGCGTCGCTGCTGGAGCGCGAACTGAAGCTGAAGCGGACGCTCTCGGAGGGGCTGATCTACCCGGCGTTCCTCGCGCTGCTCATCGGCGGCGCGATCGTCGTGATCTCGACGGTCATCGTGCCGAAAATTCTGCGGCAGTTCACAGGGCAGATCTCTTCGTCGCAGCTCCCCCTCCCGACGCGGATGGTGATGGGGCTGACCGACTTCGTGCAGGGGTGGTGGTGGGCGATCCTCGTCCTGCTTGCGTTTGTCGTCGTGGCGATCTCCAACACCTACCGCCAGCCCGCGGGACGGCTCGCGATCGACCGCTTCCTGCTGAACGTCCCCGCACTCGGGAAGGTTCTGCGCGACGTCGCGGTGGCGAGGTTCACACGCGTTCTCGCGACGCTCGTGAGCGCGGGGCTGCCCGCACTGACATCGCTCCGCATTACCAAGGGCGCGCTGGGCAACAAGGCGATGGAAGAGGCCATCGACGACGTGTGCAACCAGGTCGCCGCGGGCCGGACCATCGCCGAGCCGATGGAGGACTCGGGCTACTTCCCGCCGCTGCTCACGCAGATCATGGGCGTGGGCGAACGGTCGGGCCGCCTCCCGCAGATGCTGGCGCAGGCCGCGGGCGTGTTCGAGGACCGCACGCAGTCCAGCATCCGCGTCTTCACGCAGCTGTTCCCGCTAATCATGGTCATCATCGCGGCGATCGTCGTCGGCTTTGTCGTCGCCGCCGTGCTTCTCCCGCTTGTCCAGATGCAGGACCTTATCCGATGAATCGAACCACCCGCACCACGCGACGCGCCCTCACGCTCGTCGAGATCATTGTCGTCATCGTCATCCTCGGCGTGCTCGCGACGCTCATCGCGCCGCGCATCCTCAGCCGCATCGGGCAGTCGAAGAACGCGGTCGCCGGAAGCAACGCCGCCGTGCTGGCCAACGCCACGAAGATGTTCCTCGCGGACTGTGGAGGCCGGATGCCCGAGGGCGCGACCATCACCGCGCTCTGGGAGAAGCCCGCGGGTCTCGAGGAGGGCCAATGGAAGGGTCCGTACGTTGATTCGGCGGACCAGCTCAACGACCCCTGGGGCAAACCGTACATCCTGGTCGTGCCGGGGAAGAAAAATCTCGACTTCGACATCGTGTCCTATGGCGCGGACGAGAACCCGGGGGGCGACGGCGAGGACGCCGACATCGTGAAGCCCTGACGGCACTGGTGCGTTCATGCGCGAGTCGTTCACAACCCGCCGCGGGCCGTACAACTCGAGTGCGAGCGCCGCGCTCCGCCGCGCGTTCACGCTGCTCGAACTGGTCGTGGTCGTTGTGATGATCGCGATCCTCGCGACGGTCTTCCTGCCCCGGCTCACCGGCCAGTCGCAGCGGCAGGCCGAGGGCGAGGCGATTCGCGTGCAGCAACTGGTAACCGCGGCGGCGGAGCGTTCATCGCTCGCTGGCGGACAGGTGGCAATCCGGTATACGACCTCGGACGAAGGGCCGACGCTGGCGGTTGTCTCGCGCGAGCCGGCCCCGCTGGAAAACGCACGAGCCCGGACGACACCGTCGTGGAAGCCCGAACTGCTCATCGACCCCCTGCGGCTGGAGCACCTCGAGCTGAAGCACGCGACCTCCGACGGCCGACGGCTTGACCCGAGGCAGTGGGTTGTGCCGCTGAATGGTGCAATGACGCGGCCGGCGCTTTCGCTCGTGCTCGGC
This sequence comes from Planctomycetota bacterium, assembly GCA_023412695.1. Taxonomy (GTDB): domain Bacteria; phylum Planctomycetota; class Phycisphaerae; order Phycisphaerales; family UBA1924; genus JAHBXL01. The sequence goes on from JAEYNG010000346.1 coordinate 12,228, forward strand.
CAGAAGGACACGCCCGCGGGCGCGGCCTATCGGATCGACCTTGCGCAGGATGCCATCGAGGCACGCCGGACGGGTCTCGCGCCGGATCAGATCGGCGTCGCCGGCAGCCGTGCGCTGCAGGCAGGTCCGCCGGAGCGTGCGGTTGACCTCGACGCCACCGGGCGGGGAGACTCGCCATGGTGACGGGGCGTGCGGCCTGCAACCGACGCGGCGCGTTCGCGCTCGTCGATGTCATCGTCGGCGCGGTGATCCTCGGCGTGGCGCTGACGGTCATCATCGGGCTGTCGGGGCAGGCCGTGACGGCGCAGATCAAGGGGCAGGACCTTGCCACGGCCGCGATGCTCGCGGACGAGCAGTTGCAACTCGTCCTGGCCCGCGGCCCGGATGACTACACCAAACGCTTCCGCACGGAGGGAACGTGTGACGAGCCGTTCGCCGACTTTGAGTACCAGGTGACGATCACCGGCACGGGCCAGTCCGCCCCGTACGAGGTGCGGGCGACGATCTCATGGACACGGGCGTGGGGAAAGCAGTCGCTATCGATCGAGACGCTCGCGGCCTCGCGCATCGCCGGCGAAGACTTCGAGCCCGACCCCGAGCGCCGGCCCGAGGTCCCCATCCAGCGGGTGATCGAATGACCCGGCGCGCCTTCACACTGGCGGAGCTGCTCGTCGCGATCGTGATCGCGGCGTTCGTCGTGGGCGCGACGTACGGGGCGATCTCGCAGGTCATCCGCGGGCGCGAGTCGGCGTCTGCGCGGCAGCAGGCGTTCTCCCGCGCGACGATGGCGGCTGAACTGATCGCCCGTGACGTCGAGAGCGCGCTCCGGGACGCGGACCTGATCGCAGTGAAGTTCGCGATCATCCCGGGCGGGAACTCCGCGGAACGCCGCGACGAGCTGGTGGTGTTCTCCTATCACCCCGCGCCGTTGCGGCCGTGGAACGAGCAGCCCGAGGGCGCGGAGCGCGAGGCGCACTACCGCGTCGCACCGTCGGGACTCACGAGCCCGGGCGCGGCGTCGCTCTCGCTGTGGCGGCGGATCGACCCCGTGCCCGACGAAACGCCGGATGGCGGCGGGCTTGCATCGCCGGTGGTGGACGGTGTGGTCACCCTCGAACTCGGCGCGATGGACGCGGAAACCTGGTACGAGGAGTGGGACTCAGATTTCGACGGCATCCCGCACGCGGTGCGCATCACCGTGACGGCGACCGATGATCAAGGGCGTATGACTGCGCGGGCGCGGCGGACCATCGCGATCGATCGTGTCCCGCCGCCGTTCGAAGAGGTCTACGAGGAGGAAGCGGAGACCGACACTTCGCAGCCGAGCACCGGTGGAACCGGCGGCACGACTGGCGGCACGGGGGGCACAGGTGGCTCTGGTGGTACGTCCGGCGGCGGTGGTGGCGGCGGTCGGACGACCGGTGGCGGAGGAGGCGGGCGACCGACCGGTGGTAGCGGTGGAGGGACTGCGCCGCGATGATCACGCGCCGACGCCCATCTCGTTCCTTCGCAACCTTCGTCGTGCTCTGGACGATCGCCATCGCGGCCGTAATCGTCGCGGCGTTGCAGGCGGTCGCTTGGCGGGGAGCGGCATCGGGGCGCGAGACGGTCGCGCGTACACGTGCGAAGTGGGCGGCGCGGGCCGGCGTCGAACGCCAGATCGCCGCGCTTATGTTCACGACGCAGACCCCGGATACCGAGTCCGCGTTCGGCACGCGTGACGACCTCGCAGCGGAGGCGTCCGGCACGCTCAGCGGTGCGACGTACGCCGTGCGGCACGAGGAGCGGACCGGCGTCAAGGACGGGCCGGCGGATGCGCACGCAAAGCTCAACATCAACGCGCTCTCGCGTGACAGCATGCTCCTGCTCCCGGACATGGACGAGTCCATTGCCGACGCGATCCTCGACTGGATCGATCCGGACGACGACCCCAATGACCTCGGCGCCGAGATCGGCCAGTATCTGTCGTTGAAGCACGGCTACGTGCCGCGGAACGCCGCCTTCCGGTCGGTCGAGGAGCTCGAGCTCATCGCCGGCGTTCTGCCGGAATATGTCCGCGGCGAGGATTGGAACCTCAACGGGCTGCTCGACCCCAACGAGAACGACGGCGACGTTTCATGGCCGCCGGACAACGCCGACGGCAAGCTCGACGCGGGCTGGTCGGGTCTGCTCACGTGCGTAAGTGAACTGGGCGGTCTGGCGGCCTCCGGCCTGCTTCGATTGGACCTCACCATCGCCAGCGCAGAGGACATCCAGAACCGCCTGAAGGTGTCGGCGACGCAGGCGCAGGCGATCTCCGACGCGTCGCAGTCGGTGACGACGCTTGCCGATTTCATTCGCACGCCACTTCAGGATTTGGTCCCGCAAGGGGCGACCCTGCTCTCCGGCCGGCGTGCCACGACGCTCGAGAACCTAAGCAACGAGCAGATCGGGCTGCTGCTGGATGAATGCTCCCTCGGCGACCCCGCGGCGGAGGCCCCGCGGTCCGGCAAGCTCAACGTCAACACCTGTGACGACGAGATGCTGGAGTACATCGCCGAGATCTCCCCCGGCGTCGCCGACGCCATCATCCTCGAAAGAAACGCCCGCTCCGCAGGTTTCGGCAATCTGATGGACCTTTTGAGCGTTCCAGCGGTAACCAACGAGGTTCTCGCGGGGATGTACGACCTCATCGACGTCCGGTCGAACGTCTTTGTCGTGTCCAGCCGCGGCAGGGACGACGCTACAGGCCTCGAGGTGGAGATCGTCGCGACTATCGACCGATCCACTCTCCCCGTGATGATCAAGGAACTCCGCGTCCGATGAGCCGCCTCCCGAACCACCCCGCCGCGTCCAGCCAAGCGCCCCGCGCAGCGCGCGTCGCGGCCGTCCAAACCCGTCCGGATGGCGGATTGGCCATACTTATCGCCGAAACAGGGGGGCCTCAGCCGACAATCGCCGCCGCCCTCTCGGTCGATCAAGCCCAAGCGGCCGAGTCGCTCAAGCCGCACAAGGTTGACTTGGTCATCCGCCTTGTACCGGGCGCTGAAACCGTCTGCCGCGTCCTGCCGGTCCCCGATGCCATCGGGCAGGACCGGTCGCAGGTCGCCGACGCCCTCGGCCTGCTCGCCGAATCGGAACTTCCAAACTCGATCCCCTGGTATCGCCGCGCATCCGGCATCTTGCGCCTTGGCGACCGGGCCGCGGCCCTGCTTGCCGGGTGGGTCGGAAGCCACTCCGCCGCCACCATTGCCGCACCGCTCTCGAATGTGCCGGAAGTCTGGGTGCCCGAGATCGCTGCACTTGGCTCGCTCGGCCAGGCGCTCGGCGGCGGGCCGATGATCGGCCTGACGGACCGCGCGGTCGGCTTGATCTCGATGCTGGCATTCGGCTCCAAGCGTCCGGTTGGGCGCGTGCTGCGGTTGTCCGCCGACGATGCCGGCTGGCCCCGCGCTGTTCGCTCGGCATGGACAGAGACGGCCAGCGCGGCCGGAGTCGATACCCCCCCACTCCCGTCCGAGCCATTGCTTTTCGAGGTCCCAACGAGCGCTCGACTCGCGGGCGCGACGCGCGACGCCGAGTGGATCCGTCGGCACGGCCTTGCGCTCGGCGCGGTCCTGCTCTACACCAGCGGCGACGCCGCGGTCAGCTCGCTCGTCGCCATGACACCGACCGAGCCCAGCCGGGCGCTGCCGTTCCATGAGCGCGTGCTCGAAACGCTCTCGCGACCGCGGGTCGCGGTGGCGGTCGCCGCGGCGTCGATCGCCGTGCTGCTCTTCGCGCCATGGGTCGCGGCCGAGGCGCGATACTCCCTCCTCCGCGCCGAAGCGGGGGATCTCTCCAAGCTCGAAGAGCGCCTCAGCGAGGCCGAACGGCTCTCGGAATTCTACCGCCTGCTCAACAACAAACGATGGCCGATGACCAAGCTGCTGGCGGATATCGCCGGCGCTGCCCCCGTCGGCGTCGTGGTCGAATCGGTCGAGCTCGCACAGGGCGAGGCGATCAGCCTCCGCGCAACAGCAGACTCCTCGGAGCTGGTGACGACCTTCCGCAAGAACCTCGCCGACACCAAGGTCTTCCAGAGCGTCGCGACACCGACGATCGAGGCCACCGCCGACGGCGTGAGCTTCCAGCTCCAGGCACGGCTGTCACCCAGCGGTGCGATGACCGCCAGCGCGCCAATCGATGATTTCGCCAAGCAAACGCTCGCGCAACGGCTTTACGGCGATGCCGCGGGGAACTCGGCCCAGGCGGATCACGGCGACGAACCCGCGGACTCCCGAGATGACGACCGCCGAACGAGCGAGCGCCGCGCCTCCGGTCGCAGTGATCGCGAGTCGTCCGATCGAGGATCCTCTCGCACCGAGCGCAGCGCGGCATCGGCCCCCGCCGCCGCGCCGACGATCCCGCCCCCGCTCACCGACGCGGAGATCGCCGCGATGGACGCCGCAGCCGCCATGAAGGAATGGGGTGTGCGGCGCAAGGCCTCGACCCAGCCAGGCCTGGACGCCGCGACTCGCGACCGCCTCGCGGCCGAGGCGGAGAAGTGCAAGGCGCGGATGCAGGCCGCGCGTGGGGGTGGTGCATGAGGCTCCTCGAACTGCTTAACCAGCTCCCCCGCGCCGCAAAGTGGCTCGTTGTCTTCGCGGCGTTCATCGTCGCGTACTTCGCCGTCATCGAGCCGACGCTGAACGCGACGAACGTCGCGCGTAACCGCGCGGACCGGCTCGAGGCCGCGTTGCGACGCGAGCGGGCGCTGCTCGCGACCAACTCCGAAACCGGCCGCATGCTCTCCACCGGCATCCGCACCTACGGCCTGCCGCGCCACCCGACCGACGCGAACGTCCGGCCGGAGACGCTGCAGCGCACGGCGAGCTCGATCCTGCTCGATCACGGCGTCGAGAACGCGACGTACAACGAGCGGCCCAGCACGATCCGCACCGAGGAAGCCACCGCCGTCGTCGGGAGCAACAACCGCCTCGAGCGGTTCGTCGTCGATGTCACCTTCGAAACGTCGCCGACCGAAGCGATGGCGATCCTCGCCGACCTCGAGCAGGCGCGCGACATCACCGCGGTCTCACGCGTGAAGATCGACAAGGCCTTGAACAACCGCGGCCGGGCCGATGATTCCTCCGGGCTGCGAATCGTCCGCGTCACCATCACCGTGGAATCGTGGATCGCCCTCCGCGTGAGCGCCAGCACGGCCAGCGCATCCTGGGCCCCGGAGGGCGGTCGATGAGCCGAATGACCAGCCTCATCCTCGGCCTCCGCCACCGCGCCGACGGCCGCCGCTGGGTCGGCGCGTGCGTCGCCGCGTTGGCGCTCGTCGCGCTCGCCTGGGCCGCCGTCCACGCGCGTCCGATCTTCACCGCAACGCGCCTGCCGGACCGCCCCGCCAACGCGGACACCACCGACGAGCAGCGGCTTGCGCAGTTCGCCGAAACCCTCGACCGCCACGAGGCGCAGATCAACGGCCGTTCGCTCTTCTTCATCCCCCCGCGTCCGCGTCCGCCGCGCCCAGCATATGTCGAGGACACCACGCCGCGCGAACCACCGAAGCCCACACGCTACGGCGGGCCCGCGATCACCGCGATGGTCAACGGGCAGGTGTGGTTCAGCGACGGGCAGCGGCTGGCCGTCGGCGAATCCGGTCGAGGCGTCAAAGTCGTCGCCACGACGCCGCCGTGGTCGGCGCGGGTGCTGTGGGAAGGCGTCGAGTTCGACGTGGATTTCTTCTCGCGCGACTCGCTCGTCCGCCCGGTGAGCCACTCCACCTCCGACATCTCGCCGCTCACGCCGACGCCCGCGACATCAGAGCCGGTCGCGCCCCCGCGTCCGCGGCCCGCACAGCCGGCCCCCAGCGAGCCCTCGCCGCATCCCGAGCCGCCCCCGGCCGAGCCCGAGGACCCGGCGTCGGACCCTGAACCAGAGCCGCAGCAGGAACCAGAGCCGGAGCCCGAACCCGCGCCCGGCGCAGACCCTTCGCACGATCCGCAGCCATCGCCTGACCCACAGCCATCGCCCGAACCACAGCCCGAGCCTCAGCCTTCGGACCCGGAGTCCCTATGACCATGTCGGATCGATTCTCCCCTGTTCAGCCGCTCATCGGCGCGATGCTCCTGTGCGCCGGCCTCGCCGCCTCGGTCGCGCTCGCGCAGCCGGAGGACGACGACGCCGACCGTGCAGCGGCCGAGCCGCCCGCAACGCCCGCTGCGTCGTTCGATGAACGCGGCCGCCGCGTCGTCTACGGCGAGCCCACGCCGCTGGGCTTCAAGAGCGAGCGTGTCGAGCGCATCCTCCCGTTCATTGTCGAGACCACCGGCAAGGTCGTGCTCCCCCAGCCCGACGTGCTCAGCCGCCCGATCACCGTCGTGAACGACCGGCCGATCCCGCGCGACCGCGCGCTCGACCTGGTCTTCATGGCGCTGCAGCAGAACGGCATCGCCGTCGTCGAGACGCCCGACCTCATCATGCTCCGCGACATCGGCGAGATCGACCGGCAGGACGTGCCGGTCATCGGCCCCGACTCGCGTCTCGAGCACCGGACCGACTTCGGCACGATCGTGGACAAGGTCTTCGCGCTCCACTACTCCTCCGCCGAGACGATCGGCGAGGTCATCAAGGCCAACCTCCCCAGCTTTGCCAAGATCACCGTCGATCCGCTGTCCAACCAGATCGCCGTGATGGCGCACATCGGCCTGCTCCAGCAGATCGAGCGCAAGGTCGAGTTCCTCGATCAGCCCTCCGCCGCGTCGCTCCTCACCGAGACCTTCCACCTGCGCTACGCCGACGCCGAGCAGGTCGCGACGAACATCCGCGACCTGTTCTCCCAGACCGGCAACACCCGCCAAGGCCAGGGACAGAACAACCCGTTCCAGCAGTTCTTCCAGAACCGGGGCCAGGGCGGGGGCGGCAACCAGGGCGGCCGCGGCGGGAACCAGGGCAACCAGGGCGGCCGCGGCGGGAACCAGAACAGCCAGGACGGGGCGGCCCCGAGCGCAAACCTCCGCGTCACCGCCAACACCCAGCAGAACTCCGTCACCGTGCTCGCCGAGAAGCAGGTGCTCGAGCAGATCCGCTCGCAGATCAACAGCTCATGGGACCGGCCAGTTGATGAGAACGTCGCGCCCCGCATCTACGACCTGAAGAACTCCGATCCCATCAAGGTGCGGGACGCGCTCCGCGAGCTCTTCGGCCAGCCCAGCGGCAACAACTCAAGTTCCAGCGTCGGTCGCCTTGCCGGGCAGTTCACCTTCGAGGCCCTTCCCGAGCAGTCCCGCCTGATCGTGCTCAGCAAGTCGCCCGACCACTTCGAAACGATCGACCGGCTCATCTCTGACCTCGACCAGCCCCTCACCGCCGGCCTGCCGCGGATCGTCGAGCTCAAGCACGCGACCGCCGAGGAGCTCGCCGAGCAGCTCAACACCCTGCTCTCGCAGGAGGGCACGCTCGCCCAGATCCCGCGCCAGGAGACGGGCCTGACCGAGGGCGCGGCGGGAGCTTCGCCCTTTGCATCTGACCAGGAAGCGACCGCAAACAATCAGCAGAACACCTCCGCCGGCACCATGCAGTTCTGGTGGCAGCGGGCCCGCCCCCCCACCACCACCGCCGGCTCATCGAACCTCGTCGCAAAGGTCCGCCTTGTGCCGGTCTGGCGTCAGAACGCCCTCATGGTGCTCTCGCCGCCGGAGTACTCCCAGGCGATCGTCGATCTCATCACCGAGCTCGACAAGCCGGGCCGCCAGGTCCTGCTGAAGGCCGTCATCGCCGAGATCAGCATCGAGGACGCCACCGCCCTCGGCCTGCGCTGGTCGAACGCGCCGATTACCCCCGCGCTCGTTGACAACACCGTGTCCCTGGGCGCGAGCACCGCCGGGCAGGATGCCGGCGGCATCTTCACAGGCACCAAGAACGACCTGCTGCCCGGCCTGTTCGACACCTCCGTGCTCAACATCGGCGTGGACCTCAACCTGCTCCTGCAGGCCCTGGCGCAGAAGACCGCTGTCAACATCCTCTCCGAGCCGCGGATCTTCACCTCCGACAATCAGGAGGCCGAGTTCTTCGCCGGACAGGACGTCCCGTTCATCACCGACTCGCAGACCACCGACAACGGCTCGCTCACCCAGAGCTTCGACTACCGGGCGGTGGGCCTTGCGCTCCGCGTCCGGCCGCGGATCACGCCCAAGCGCGACGTCGATCTCCGCATCAACCTCGAGCTCTCGAGCCTTCAGCCGAACCAGACGCTCTTCGGCGGCTTCATCGTGGATCGGCGCGAGACGACCACCCACCTGATCGTCAAGGACGGCCAGACGGTTGTCGTCTCGGGCATCGTGCGGTCGGAGGACTCGGACATCCTCCGCAAGGTCCCACTGCTGGGCGATATCCCGCTCGTCGGCGCGCTCTTCCGCTCGACGGAGCGGACCAAGGCCACGACCGAGATCGTCGCGTTCATCACGCCCATCGTGATCGAGAACCCCGAGGAGACCGACAACGCGACGCAGCCGGACCGTGACCGCTTGCGCGAGCTCCGTCACGAACTCGGCAAGGACGCCCCGGAGGGACCCGACCCCGAGTCCACCGTGTCGCCGACCCCGGCTGATCAACCGACACCCGGCGCGAAAGAGAACCCCAAGCCCGCAAGGCGCCGACCGGTCGAGACGCGCTACGGCTACGAATGAACCCCCCGCTCTCCAGGATCACCGCCACACCCGCCGCCGTGCCCGCTTCAAGGCACGGCGGTTGTCCGCGCGGGTTGACCACACTGCTCCTTCTCGCGGCCTGCGCGTGCGTCGCCTGCTCCGGCAAGCCCCTCGCGCCCGCCCCAGGGCCGATGTACTCGACCGCCCACGTCCGGGGCGAGCACGAAGCAAAGGAACCCGACCGCTTCTCGCTCGCGGGCGCTGCCGATCTCCGCTCGCGCACTCGCATCAGTCTTGGCGAGATTGAGTACGATGGGCTCGTGCTCCCCGTGCTCGACCCCGCGGCACGGTTCATCGCCACGCAGACCTCACCAGCGCCGACGTGGGAAACGCTCCTCGCGCAGCCCGGCGCACCGCAACCCGCATCGCGCGTGAAGATCCTGACGATCGACCCCGCCGCCAACCGTTGCGCCGAGCTGCACGCGCTGCCCCGCGGCATCCTGCTGGGCCGCGGCGCGACGGAGCGCGGCGTGCTCGTCGAACAAGCCGCGACGACCACCTCCGCGCGACGAATCGGCCTCGCCGATTGGCGCACCGGCGAGATCGAGTGGCTGACCAGCGGCGATGCCGACTGCGCCTTCGCGGCGATCGGAGAAGACGGCACGCTCGCGTATTGCCGTCGCGGCCGCGGCGAGGACCATTGGTCGCTTGTGCTACGCGATACCCACGGCGCGGAGCATGTCGCCGGGCTGGATGACGCCTCGATCGTGTTCCCGCAGGTATGCGTAACGAATCACGGCGTGTGCGTGTTCGCGGTCGTCGTCGCTGAAGCGGCCACCGCGCCGATGCGGCTCGCGGCATTCATGCTTAGCGCGGGAGAACCCGGCTTGCGTTTCATGAAAGACGCCGTGATCGCACACTCCGGCTCGATGTACGAGGCGTTCCAGGCGGTCGCGGCGTCCGACCCGCTTGCATGCAAGGCTTCATCTGAGGAGCCGTTGGTGATGGCGTTCGCCGCGATGCACGACGCCGTCGCAGTGTTTTCCCTTGCCGAGGACCGGCCGCAACTGCTTGTGCGGCCGTGTGTTCCGGGCACGTTCGCCGGCTGCATCGCCACCGGCGAGGCGGGGCGGCCGGGGGTGATCGGCTGCACGATGACGGCCTCTGTTTATCAGGACCTTGGAGTCCTTGGGGCGGCTCAATCCTCTTATACAGCGGCGGAAATCTGGCCGCGGGCAGCCATTTTTCGCCGAACCCGGTCTTCAGAATGGCCGTACGCGCTCGTCTTTGTTCCGACATCGGCCCAGGAACCGCTTCTTAAGCTCGAATTCATGCAGCCGAGTGCCGGTGGCGGCGGCCGGCAGTTCGGAAAATGACTGGAGTCTTGTTCCGCATAACCCCTGCTTTGACAGGAGTTTGCGTCTCCGGTACGGTCTATGAGGCCGCTTCAATGTTCGCGACGCGCAAAGTCCGCGGCGATTTCAACGAGACGGTTGACACCCCCCCCACCTTGTTGTATCTTCTCACCCGTCGTTGTTGTGGCTTCTGTACTGCCCTCAATCCTAGATCTGAAGGAGATTCCTGTGAAGAAGATTGTTCTCTCTGCTCTTGCTGTCGCGGCGTTCGCCGGTGCGGCCAACGCGGATATCAACTTCCGCATCGTCGCGATCGAAGCTCCGCCGATCCCCTCGGCCGGCTCCCAGGCGGCTGCAGGCCACGCTGCGACGGGCTTGAACACGTTCGGCGCTGACCTGTTCCTCAATAACCGGAATACGGGCCAGAGCATCGTGACCTCTCAGGCTGGTCTTCGGAATGCCCTCAGCGGCGCGAACGTCAATACCTCCGGCAGCACCTCGATTGATACGAGCGGTGGCGCTGGCCAGCGTATTATCTTCGTCCTCCAGGCGATGTGGACGGGCGTTGCGGGCGGCGATGGCTTCGCGACGGTCGGTGGCAACATCTCCACGAACGAGGCCGCTGGCAGCGCGATGATGGCGCGTTACCAGGAGACTGCCCAGAATCAGGAAGGCATCGATTTCGGTGAGGATCCGGTTAGCTACGTGCACGGGCACTTCCGTCCGTACAACTCTCTCGCCAACCTCGGTGATCCGAACGATCCGAACGCCAACGGCGACGTCTCGGTTCAGGGCGGCGTCTGGAACGTCGGCAACATCCTCGGCCTGCAGACGGGTGCGAACCCGGCGGGCCTGGCAGCGGGCGTCTGGGACAACGTGTTCGCTTGGGCGTACACGAACACCGACCCCACCGCTCGCACGGTGATGTTCAACTTCGCTGACGTCGCTGGCTACTCCTCCGTGTTCGATGGCACCGCGAACGGTCAGCCGAACGCGGTTGACAGCGGCGAGATCGGCACGGCGTCCTTCACGGTGAACATCGTCCCGGCCCCCGGCGCTGCGGCGCTCCTCGGCCTCGGCGGTCTGCTCGCGGCCCGTCGCCGTCGCGCCTAAGCCTCTACGCCTCTCTGTTTGAGTGGCAGTTTGAATCTTCGCAGGAGCCTCGGGTGTCCCCCGGGGCTCCTGTTGTTTTTGCCTCATGGCACGGCCGATGTCAGGACGCGACCCGCGCGCGACAACGCATTCCGCAACCACCGAGAAACCTGGAACTGCTCTTTGTTACCGGCCCTCGAGCCGCACACTGTTCCGCAGGACGCCGAAGCCGGGCCCCCGTGCGCCGTTGATCTCAACCTCGACGACGTCGCCGTGTGAGAGCCACTGCGGCGGGGCCTTGGCCATGCCCACCCCACCCGGCGTCCCGGTCAAGATAACCGTACCCGGAAGGAGTGTCAGCCCCCGCGACAGCTCGCTGATGAGTGTCGCGACCGGGAAGATCATGTCGCCGGTCGAAGCGTCCTGCATGACCTTCCCGTTCACACGGGTCGTCAGCCGGAAGGCCTGCGGGTCCGAGACCTCCGCCGCGGGCACGAAGCGCGGCCCGAGCGGGCAGAACGTGTCGAAGCTCTTGCCCCGCCAGAACTGCCCGCCGGAGCCCTGTTTCTGCCACCAGCGGGCGGAGACATCATTGGCGCAGCAATAGCCCAGGACGTGCCGCAGGGCTTGGTCCGGCGGCACATCGCGGGCGGGCGTCCCGATCACCACCGCCAGCTCGCCCTCGAAGTCCGTCTGGTCGCCACCCTTGGCCGGGTCCTGGCAAGCCTTGGGAACGACGATGTCCTCGCCGGAAAGGACCGCCGCGGCCGGGTTCTTGGTGAACACCAGGATGCTCTCGGGCGGGGCGAGGCCCTGCTCCTTGGCGTGGTCGGCGTAGTTACGACCGATGCCGAGGATGGTGTGGAAGGGGATGACGGCCGCATCGGTACGGACGCCGACGCCGAGAGCTGTGCGGATGAGGTTCATGGGCGGGAGTGTATCGCTCGACGAACTTCGTCATTCGCCGTCCGACTCCGCCGCTGCCGGCTCCAACTTAGCCTGTGGCTGGTTGTAGACATAGTCCACGTTTGTCAGCCCGCTACGTCGAAGGATCGGCGTCTCGGGCGGTCGGTCGCCCATCTCGCCATCATTGTCCACGCCGTCGGTGGTGATTGAGTAAAGCAGGTAGGGCCGCTGATGCCGGTCGGGCGTGCCGAGCAATCGGTAACCGAAGGCGCGGTCAACCACAGGGTCGAGCGGCACGGTTCCACCGAGAAGGTCGGCGAGTGCATCAAGCGCGGCCGGATATGTCCCGGTGCGTGCGCGGTGCACCTCAATCGCAAGCATCAGCCGGGTCGCCTCGCGGTCCGCCCGGATGGTGCAGTTCGATTTGATCGCCGTGTATCCCGATGGAATCAGTCTCTCGAGCAACCGGTTACCATTGACCAGCGTGTCAATGTCCGGCCCCGTTGCTGCTTTGCGTTCTGTTTGCGTCATTGCGGCGTATTCTGCAAGGCCGTCAAAGATCTCGTTTGCTCGAGCCTCGGTCGTACGTCGGTCGGGATGCAACAGTCCTGCAAGGTTCATCACCCGCGGCGGCTTGTTCAGACCGACACCGGTGACTCCGAACGCCGCCCCGCCCAAATCCGATGCGGCCGTCGGCAAGAGATGCCCGTTCCCGCGTCCGTTATCGCTGAAACACCGCTGAATGGTGTCGAGCACAACATAACGCTCGGCCTCGAACACCGGCGCCACCGGCCAAGGTGACTGACGGTCAATCACGCCAAGAAGCTCCTCTGCCGCCTCCGCACTGACTCGACCCGCGAGGATCTGCATGCGAAGCTCTTGTTGCATCAACGCCATTATCGACATGCCGACAAGGTGGTCGATGATCGTCGCCTGCCCGGAGAGATGCCGCCCGAGGCCGGTGCCTTGCTCAAACGCGGCGATCATCACGGCATCCTCGCCTGCCTCCGCGGCGAGTCGCAATCGTGCGGCGCAAAGTCGGGCGATCGAACGGCTAGGACCCAGATCAGGAATACTGGCTTGGACAAGCGGACCGTCGAACGGTGGGCGCGCGGCATAAGGAATCGCCGCGAACGCCTCGAGTTCGTCCCATCCGCCCGCAGCGCCGAACGCTTCAAGAAGCTCGCGAGAAACGGATTCGGCTTGCTGACGGGTGAAGTCCTCGTACTTGAACACCGCCGCCGGGTTCGCCAGGAAGGTCGGGTCGAACGCTTCGGGTGGCAGCGAGGGGTGCCGCGCGGCCACCTGCGACCGAGCGGCGTTGAACTTCTCGATCGCGGTGTCGATCTGCAACCACCCATCGTTCGCATCCGGCGGCATGGCCTGGCGGGCGCGCACGCTCTCGTGCATCTTCCTGCCGTAATCGATCGCGATCTTTGGTTCCGCATAGATAACAGAGAGCGCGAACCAGAGCAGCAGCACCGCGAGGAGCGCGACGGCGATCAGTGCAATCCTGAGCGGAGTGAAGCGTGAACGACGCGAAACGGATTCTGGACCAACGTGTGCCATCAAGAACTCCCTGCGGTCACTCCCCCTCGCGACCAGCCAGCCACTGCGTTCCAGCATTCACAACTGCGATTGTTGCCGCCTCAGGTCATGGCGCAGTTGCTGCTCCATCACCGGCATCGCTGGAGCCGTTCTCCTGGGTCGGCGCAGCCTCGGCTTCACTTGCTTCGGGCGTCGCCCGCGGCTGGTTGTAGACAAAGTCGAGGCCGCCTGTTGCGCGGAGAGCGGTCACCGGCGGCTTGGCCCCCATATCTCCACCGTTGTCCACGCCGTCGGCGCCGAAGGAGTAGAGCAGGTAGCCGCGGTTGTCGGGGTCGGTGGCGGGGTCGAGCAGCCTGTAGCCGAACCCTTTGCCGTTCGCGGCGTCGATCGGCAGGGCAGGGAGGATCGCCGGCGCGAGCTCCGCGAGGGTTGCCGGGTATGCGTTGTGCCGCGCGCGGTGGACCTCGAGCGCGAGCATGATGCGTGTCGCCGCGAGCTCCGACGTGATCTGATCGTTCGATTCGAGCGCTTTGCCGACGGCGGGGAGCATCAGCGAGAGGATCTTGAACCGCCCGATGTTCGCGGCCGGGTCCGGGCCGGTGAGGGCGGCACGCTCGGGCCGCGTCATGGACGCGAGCTTGATGTAGTAGTCGTAGATCTGGTTCGCGCGTTCCACGGTCTCCGCGCGGCCCGGCTGTAGAAGACCCATGAGGTTAAAGACGCGGCTCGTGCCCGCGCCCGGCGTGCCCTGCGGAGTTGACATGACGTCGAGATCGGCGGCCGCGGCGGGCAGGAAGCGGCCGTCGCCCCGGCCGTTGTCGCTGTAGGTCCGCTGGATCATGTCCAGTGTCATGTAGCGCTCGCCGTCGAACGCGCCGGCAACGGAGGGGAGCGGGTGCCGATCCATGGCGGCGAGGAGGTCGAGGGCTGCACGTTCCGAGAGCGGGCGCTCGATGATCTCGCGGCGCAGCTCGCTCGCGGCCAGTGCGTTGATCGCCACTGCGACGAGGTTGTCGATGAGGGCGAGCTGCGCGCCGATGACGCGTGCGCTGGCGAGCATCTGCTCGAACGCGGCCAGGCGTGTCGCCTCGTCGCCCGCATCGGACGCGAGCTTCATGCGTGCGGCGTTCATGCGGGCGAGCTGGCGTGCATGGCCGAGCTCGGGCAGCAGAATGAGGACGAGCGGGGTGTCCTGCGCGTACGGCCGCGCGGCGAAAGCAATCTCGGGGAGTTTGGCAAGGTCGTCGAAGCCGCCCGCGGCGCGGAACTCCTCGAGCCATTCGCGACAGATCTGCCGCGCCTGTTCGGCGGTGAAGGAGTCGCGGTAGGGCTTCGCGTCGGGCGTGTAGAGAAACGTGAAATCGAAGGCGTCGGGAGCCACATCGGGGTGCCGCTGCGCGACCGCCTCGCGCGCGGCGCTGAGCTTCTCGGCGATCTCGCTGATGAGGCCCCAGTTGTCGGGCGCACCGGCGGGCATCTTCTGGCGTTGGCGGGCGAGCTCGTTGGCCTTCGTGCCGTAGTCGGTGGTGATGTTGGGGTCGGCGAAGATCACCGACAGTACGAACCACGCGAATAACGCGCCGCCCAGGAGGAGGGCGATCGCGATCATCTTGAGTGGTGTGAAGAATGGTCGCCGCGGCCGGGCGTCGTGGGCGTGGTCGTGCATGATTCGCTCCCTGCAACTGGTGCTGAGGGATCATACCGAAAATGACGTTTGTGATTGCAGGCCGCGACGACGCCGGAAGGAGGCTCAGGCGGTCGTCGGCGGGACTGGGCTGCTGTTGCCCGGTGTCGGATCGGCGGCGTCGGCCCAGCAGGCGACGTGGTGGCCATCGTCGCGTGGCTCGAGTACCGGGCGGTCCGAGCGGCAGCGGTCCAAGACGTGCGGGCAGCGACCCGCGAACGCGCAGCCCTTTGGCGGGTTGAACGGGCTGGGGACATCGCCCTGCAGGATCGTGAGCGGTCGCGAGCCCCGCTGGTCGGGGTCGTCGATCGGGTTTGCGCCGAGCAGGGCGCGGGTGTACGGATGGCGGGCGCGGGTGTGCAGGTCGTCGCAGGGGAGGGACTCGACAATGTGGCCGAGGTACATCACGAGCACACGGTCGCAGAAGTGCTCGATGACCTTGAGGTCGTGGCTGATGAAGAGGATCGTGAGGCCGAACTCGCGCTTGAGGTCCATCATGAGGTTGAGGACCTGCGCCTGGATAGAAACGTCGAGCGCGGAGACGGGCTCGTCGGCGATAAGGAACTCGGGCTTGAGCGCGAGGGCGCGGGCGATGCCGAGCCGCTGGCGCTGGCCGCCGGAGAACTCGTGCGGGAACTTATCCTTGGCGTCGCGGCGGAGACCGACCTTAGCGATCAGCTCGTCGATGTAGCTCTCGTGATGCTCCGGGGGCACGATGTTGTGGAACTGGATCGCCTCGCGCAAGAGCTTGCGGACGGTGAGCCGCGGATTGAGCGAGGAGTACGGGTCCTGGAAGATGATCTGCATACGCCGGCGGAAAGGCATGAGCTCGGCGTGCGAGAGACGCGTGATGTCGGTGCCGTCGAAAAGAATGGAGCCCGAGGTCGGCTCGCTCAGGCGGATGACGGCCTTGCCGAGCGTTGACTTGCCGCAGCCGGATTCGCCGACCACACCCACAATCTCGCCCTTGTTGACGGAGAACGAGACGCCGTTGACGGCGTGCACATTGCCGATGACGCGGTTGAGGATCCCGCCGCGGACAGGGAAGTGCTTGACGAGGTTCGAGACCGACAGCAGCGGCGCGGAGGCGTGCGTCCGGGTGGCGGGTGCGCGGGTGGCGAGGGTGGTCATAGCCGGGCTCCCGCCGCGTTTGAGACGGTGAGGGGTGTGGGCACGGGCTGGCTCAGCGGGAAATGGCAGCGCTTGAGGTGCGATTCGCCTTCCCCTTCCGCCGGGAGCAGGTCGGGCTCGCTCTCGCGGCAGAGGGGCTGGGCACGCGGGCAGCGGTCCGCGAAGCGGCAGCCGGGCGGGAGTTCGAACAGGCTCGGGACAATCCCCTCGATCGTCGGGAGGCGCTTGCCGTGCTCCTTGCGGCCGGCCTTGGGGATCGAGTCGAGCAGGGCGCGGGTGTACGGGTGCTGCGGCGAGTGGAAGATGCGGCGGACGCCCCCCACTTCGATCACGCGGCCGGCGTACATGACCGCGACACGGTCGCAGACCTGGGCGACGACGCCGAGGTTGTGCGTGATGAGGATGATCGCGGTGTTCAGCCGCTTGCGCAGGCTGTCCATCAACGCGAGGATCTGGGCCTGGATGGTGACGTCGAGCGCGGTGGTCGGCTCGTCGGCGATGAGGACGTCGGGCTCGCAGCAGAGGGCCATCGCGATCATCACACGCTGGCGCATGCCGCCGGAGAGCTGGTGCGGGTACTCATCGACGCGCCGCTCGGCGTTGGGGATCTCGACGAGCTTGAGCATCTCGATCGCGCGGGTGCGGCGGGCGGCGCGGGAGAGATCGGTGTGGTACTTGAGGGCCTCGTCGAGCTGCCAGCCGATCGTGAAGACCGGGTTGAGCGAGGTCATCGGCTCCTGGAAGATCATGGCGATGCGGTCGCCGCGGATGCGCCGCATGGTGCGGCCGTCGGCCGTTGCGAGGTTGATCCCCTCGAACATGATCTGCGAACGCGGGTCGATGATGGTCGTGCGCTCGGGGAGGAGGCGCATGATGGACTTGCTGGTGACGGTCTTGCCGCAGCCTGATTCGCCGACGATGCCCAGCGTCTCGCCAGGGTAGAGATCGAACGAGACGTCGTCGACGGCGGTGACGACGCCGCGGTCGGTGCGGAAGCGGGTCGTGAGGTGGCGGACCGAGAGGATTGGCTGGGCGGTCGTCATCGCAAGATTCAGTCCTTATCCCACGTGCTTCGGATCAAACGCGTCCTGCAGCGCATCCGACACGATGTTGAACGCGAGGACGAGGACGAACATGAACGCGGTGGCCGCGCCGATCTGCCAGAAGATGCCGTTGATGACTTCCTGCGTGGACTCCTGGATCATGCGGCCCCAACTGGGCCCGACCTTGACGCCGAGGCCGAGGAACGAGAGCACGACCTCGAACTTGATCGCCGCGATGAAGAGCAGCGAGAAGTTGATGAACATCAGGTGCACGGTGTTGGGGATGACGTGCTTGAGGAGGATGTAGAAGCGGCCGAAGCCGATGGCGGTCGCGGCCTGGACGTACTCGAGCTCCTTGAGCTTGAGCGTTTCGCCACGGATCACGCGGCAGGGACCGATCCAGAACTCCATGCACATCGCGGCGTAGACCGGGACGAGGGCGAGCCAGGGGTTGCTGACTTTGTCGAAGATGCTGCCGCTGAAGGCGTAGACGAGCACGGCGAGCAGGATGAGCTCGGGCATGCTCGAGAGGGTGGAATAGAGCCAGAC